>CATZDY010000039.1 GCA_958417755.1 uncultured Peptococcaceae bacterium | reverse complement strand
AGAAGAAAAGCCTTATATTTTAGAGGTCAACACCATTCCAGGGATGACTGAAGTCAGCCTATATCCGGATGCTGCAAAGGCTGCTGGTATTTCCTTTGAAGATTTGATAGAATCCATTGTTCAATTGGCCTTAGAAAAAAATAATCAATGCTAATCATCATAACAATCCAGCAATCTTTTTTATTTGGTTCAAACAGTTTTCTATCCCTAAAATGCAGGAATTTTGCCTTGATAACACGAAATAAAGCTTAAAATGATGTTAAAAAAGCTTTTAGAAAAGGGGTAGACAAATGACAGCAAAATGCATAATGTGTGGTGGCAAAATTGAAGAAGCAAAAGCAGTAGATCCTTTTGATGATGAAGATGATGGAAAAAAAAGAAACTCCTTGGTATTTTGTCAAAGATGTCAGGCTAAAATAAAGTATGAGTCTAATGAATCACAAAAAATACCAAAACCCATGTAAATAGTCTATGGGTTTATAAGGAGGAGCTTGCTTGAAACAAGGATACCGCAGAATGATTACAATCGCATTGGTTTTGGTTGTAATTCTACTTGTTTTTGCCCGCTGGGGAGCCAGCTTATATGTAGATTGGCTATGGTTTTCAAGCGTCCAATATCAAAATGTATTTTTGAAAATACTCTTATCAGACCTTGGACTGAAACTGGCAATTGGCGTCATTGTATTTGTTCTTATGTATGTTAACTTGGCTCCCGCCAGAAAGACATTGTTACGCTCAGCGGAAACTGTTCGACAAGTACAGGATGATAACAATGTTTTTACCTTGTACCAAGCCCCGTGGCGGAAATATATTACATCTAAACCTATTGTCATTATCAGTGCGCTGATTAGTTTATTTATGGCATTTTTAATTGCCTCGGCAGTAACAGACAAATGGCAAGTTTTACAGAACTTTATCCATGCTACTCCTTTTGGGATTTTGGATCCTATTTTTCAAAAAGACATTGGCTATTATGTTTTTCAGCTGCCTTTTTATCAGTTTATCTATAGCTTATTGTTATGGATTGTTATTTTGTTGGCTTTATGGGCAGGAATTGCCTATTTTATTTCGGAAATGGCTCGTGGTTCAGAGCAAACAAAACTCTTTCGTTCCGAGTCAGCCCGTTTCCATCTATCCATATTAGCAGCTATTTTTTTCGGTATTTTATCCTGGGGATATGTGCTAAAACAATATACATTGTTACATGCTCAAAGTGGGATTGTCTATGGACCAGGCTATACAGATATTCACGCCACATTAATTGCCTATAAACTCTTATTTATCATATCATTGCTTTGCGCCTTGGTTATCCTAATCAATGTATTTTTACGCAAATTTAGATTTGTCATGTATACCATAGGCTTTTTAGTGGTGGTATCAGTGGTTTTAGGTGGTATTTATCCAGCAGTTATACAGAAATTTGTGGTTTTACCCAGTGAGCTTACCAGAGAAAAGCCCTATATTGAAAATAGTATCAAATATACTCGATTGGCCTATGGACTGGATCAAGTGGAAAAGAAATCTTTTCCAGCAGGACAAACTTTAACAGCTGAAGATATTCAACAAAATCCTGAAACAATGGAAAATATTCGCTTGTGGGATTATCGTCCTTTACAACAAACCTATAGTCAACTACAGGAAATGCGAAGTTATTATGAACTGAAAAACATTGATATTGATCGTTACAACATCAATGGGCATTATCGACAAGTGATGATTGCCCCGCGGGAGATGGACGAAAGCCAGGCTAAAACCTGGATCAATCAAAGGCTGAAATACACCCATGGATATGGGATTGTTATGAGTCCGGTCAATGAAGTTACCAGTGAAGGATTACCCAATTTATTTATCAAAGATATTCCTCCTGTTTCTGACACAGATTTGCAAGTGGAAAGACCTGAAATATATTTTGGAGAGCTTACCAACAATTATGTGCTTGTCAATACAAAGGAATTGGAATTTGATTATCCCCAAGGGGAGGACAATGCTTATACCACTTATGAAGGGACTAGTGGGGTAAAATTAAATAATCTATTTAAACGATTGCTTTTTGCCTTTACCATGGGAGATTATAAATTGCTTATGTCCGGAGAATTGACCAGTGACAGTCAAATTCTTTTTAAGCGCAATATCAAAGAACGGGTTCCTGAAATTGCACCTTTCTTACAATATGATGCTGATCCTTATATTGTTGTGGATGAGGGTAAGTTATACTGGCTATGGGATGCATATACAACAACCAATATGTTTCCTTATGCAGAACCATACACCACAATCGATAAAAAGAATTATATACGTAACTCAGTGAAAGTGATTGTGGATGCATATACGGGTGATGTACGTTTCTATATTGCTGATACAAAGGATCCCATTATCCAAACATACAGCAAAATCTTCCCTGGGATGTTTTTACCCCTAGAAGATATGCCTGGCAATATGAAAAACCATATCCGTTACCCAGAAGATTTGTTTAATATTCAAGCCCAAAAATATGCAACCTTCCATATGGAAAACCCAGAGGTGTTCTATAATAAAGAAGACAAATGGACAACTCCCACAGAAATGATTTACAGTGAAGAGGCCCCCATGGAATCTTATTACACCATAGTAAAACTCCCAGGGGAAAATGATTTGGAATACATTCAAATCATGCCTTTTACCCCCCAAAACAAAAAGAATATGATTGCTTGGATGGGGGGAAGGTCTGATGGGGATGATTACGGAAAATTATTGGTATACGAGTTTCCCAAACAAGAGCTGGTCTATGGACCAATGCAGGTAGAAGCAAAAATCACCTCAGATCCCTATATATCACAACAAATAGCCTTATGGAATCAAAGCGGTTCGCAAGTCATACGGGGCAATCTCATGATCATTCCCATTAAAGATTCCCTGTTATATGTGGAGCCCATCTATTTACAAGCTGAACAAAGTAAGATTCCGGAATTAAGACGTGTGGTACTGGTACATGGTGAACATGTTGTCATGGAACCAACATTAACAGCTGGTTTGCAGCGTCTGTTCGGAGGAAATGGGGAGTCTGCCCTTGTGCAACCTACTGAAACAAATGAAGAACAGCCATCCTCTCCAGCGCAAAAAACAGTTGGACAATTGGCAACAGAGGCCAATGAAATCTTTAACCAAGCCCAAGCAAGCTTAAAAGAAGGAGACTGGGCAGGATATGGAGAAGCCCAACAGCGTTTAGAAGAAATTTTAAACCAATTGTCTCAATTGGCAACATAAGCTTTAGTATAAGAACTTAGTTGTCTAAACGCTCTTTTTATCAAAAATTTCTTTAAGGAGTTGATTCTATATGTTTTTTGATACATGGTTTCACGGAATTATATTTGGATTAGTAACCACAGTGGTATTATTGATTATCGCTACACCCATTGCTGGCATGTGGAAAAAGTATGAAAATTCTAGTCCAAAACCTCCTGTGCATTGCGAACAACATCACTAAAATGAATGATGAGGAAATTTTATTCTACCAGTGTATCCATGCACTGGTAGTTTTTTTATTCCTATTGTTTCAAACCTACTTTTTGCATATACCCAATCAAACAACAAGCAAACATGATAATGAACCATGACATGTATTGCTTTATGCATTAAAATGGAACAAGAGCATCATTGATTTAAAACAAGCGTTTATCCAAGGAATTTTAGGAGGAATATGATGAGCAAAGAAATTAAAAAAATCGCTTTATTGACAGGTGGCGGAGATGCTCCGGGATTAAATGCTGTCATTCGAGCTGTGGTGAAAACAGCCATACAACAATATGGCCTTACAGTGGTTGGCTTTCTAAATGGTTTTGGTGGTCTTATCAAAAATCAAGCCTGGGAAATGACAGAAAACGATGTGATAGGAATCCTTCCCAGAGGGGGAACGATTTTAGGAACCACCAATCGCGATAATCCTTTTTATTATCCAGTGGAAAAAGGAGGAAAAACTGTTTTTACTGATGTATCTGATAGAGTTTTTTAAAATATCAGCATACAAGAAGCGGACGCTTTGGTGGTGATTGGTGGCGATGGCAGCCTCTCCATTGCAAAGGAACTTTACGATAAAGGGTTAAAGGTCGTGGGCGTTCCTAAAACCATTGACAATGATTTATCTGCTACAGACCAAACATTTGGCTTTGATACAGCATTAACCACAGCAACTGAAGCTTTGGATAAATTGCATACCACAGCAGAATCCCATCATCGAGTCATGGTTTTAGAAGTAATGGGACGTTATGCTGGCTGGATTGCTTTATCTGCGGGTATTGCTGGAGGTGCGGATGTAATTTTGATTCCAGAAATTTCTTTTGATATACAAAAAGTTGTGGAAAAAATCCAACAACGCAGTAGCATACACAAAAACTTTAGCATCATAGTGGTGGCTGAAGGAGCTAAGCCCCGAGGAGGAGAAATGGTTGTCCAAAAAGTTGTTAAGGATAGTTTTGAACCTGTGCGTTTAGGGGGCATAGGTCATGTTTTGGCTGAACAGCTAGAATCCCTAAGCAATCAAGAATCTAGAGTCACTGTCTTAGGGCATTTGCAAAGGGGGGGCTCCCCATCAGCTTATGATAGAATATTGGCCACAAGATACGGTGAGTCTGCTGTGGTCACCTTGATGGAAGGACATTATGGACATATGGTGGCTCTCTCTGGCACTGAAATTATTTCTGTCCCTTTGGCTAAAGCTGTGGGAGAATTGCGAACAGTGCCTTTGGATCACCATTTGATTCGGGTAGCCAAACATTTAGGTATTTCTTTGGGTGTATAAACCTCTCCAGTAAAAGGCAAAGGAGGAAAAGAACTTGCTGTATGATGAACCAGTGTTTAGGCCTCCCAGTGAAGCATCTAGCCTTATTCTTCAAGTCACCATAGGTTGCTCTCATAATGCTTGTACTTTTTGTGATATGTATAAAGGAAAACATTTTCGTATCAAAGAATGGGAGGCCATTCAAAAGGATATTGAGGAAGCCAGTCAATATGCCATACATACCAAGCGAATTTTTTTAGCAGATGGAAATGCTTTGTCAATGCCAACAGAAATTATATTTCACCTGTTAAATCTCTTATATACGACTTTTCCCCAGCTGCAACGAGTGACTGCTTATGCTGGGCCTAAAGATATATTGAACAAAAATTTTGATGAGCTAAAACAACTCAGAAAAGCTGGGTTAACAATTTTATATATGGGTATAGAAAGCGGACACGACCCAATCTTGCAGTCAGTGCATAAAGGAGTCTCCAGTCAAGAAATGCAGGAAGCAGGCCAGAAAGCCCTAGAAACTGGGTTTGCCTTGTCAGTCACCATTATCAATGGCTTGGGAGGTAAAGAAAAATCGCAAGAACATGCTGTGGATACAGCCAAACTACTGAGTGCAATCAATCCTACTTATATTGGGGCTTTGACCTTAATGCCTATGCCAGGAACAATTTTATATCAACAAATTCAAAAAGGACAAATGTCTCTTTTAAAACCTTTGGAAACTTTGCAAGAAATCAAATGGATGTTAGATGAAATGCAAGTTAACAACAGTATGTTTCGTTGCAATCATGCTTCCAATTATTTACCCTTACGAGGCATATTGAACAAAGATAAGGATATTTTATGCAATCTGTTGGCAAATGTATTAAATAATCCCCAAGACTATTCCATGAAACCCGACTATTTAAGAGGGCTTTAAAAATATACCTAACTTATATATGAAATCAGTTATTTTTAAAACATCAGGTCATAAATGCCTGATGTTTTTTATATGGATAACTATGATTTACTATAGTAATCTTTAGAAATAAATGGCAAAAAAATTTATTTTTTTATATTTCGAATTACGAAAAGACATTTAAATACAAATAAATTGGTAAAGACATTATTTTTTCCCTGGTCAAATACTAATATATTTGTTAAAATTTACATATATTTACAGGTTAAATAATACTCCTGCATTTTGGAGGTTCTAAAACATGCTTAAAAAAATTATAGTCATCCTATCATTTTTATTTGTTGTTATCCTTATCTACCATTCATTCCATATCATCCATTATGGTTTTGCCAATACCAATGAAAATGAAATAAAAGAGCAAATGGAGCTTGTATTGAAAGGAGCTGTGGAAGACGATTCTTGGCTATACATTGATGATAAAATTAAGCTAAAACAGGTTTTGGCACAATATTATGGAGAAACCTTGCTGGAGCAAATGGTGGAAAAAGCCTGGCAATTTACCTGCCAAAATACTGATTGGTATGATAGAACAGAACTAAAATCTTTTAAAATCAATACAATCAATCAAGAAACAGCTACCATTGTGGCAGTGATCCAAATTAAAACTTTAACCAAGGATGGAGATACAGGAAATGCTTATTATCAGCTCAAACGAATTGATGGAAATTGGAAAATCATTGGAGTCTCCTACCAATGGCAAGCTGTGGTTTAAATTCCATCAATACATAAATGTGATATAATGTATAACAAAAGGCAAATATATATAGGAAGTGAGGGTATGCTAATCTTTGTGTAAAAGAATAAAAATCATTACCCAAAATAGATATAAAAAATCTTTTATTTATGGCGGTAAAAAATGAAAATAGGTATATTCACAGACAGTTATTTGCCTTATACCAGTGGTGTGGTAAAATCAATAGAGGTGTTTCATCAAGAATTTATTGCTTTGGGGCATGAAGTTTTTATCTTTGCCCCCAATTATCCAAATTGCTCTAAAGAAGCCAAGGTATTTCGCTTCGTTTCTTTACCAGCACCCACACATCCCGGATATTCATTGGCCATTCCGTTTTCAATCCGCATGAAGCCAATTATTAAGAATCTTGGCCTAGATATTATCCATGTGCATTCGCCATTTCTTTTAGGGCGTTTAGGAGCTAGGTATGCCAAAAAATTAAAAATTCCTTTGGTCGTAACATTTCATACCCTTTATGAGCAATATGCACATTATGTCCCTTTAAGTCAAGAAATGACCAAAGACATCACCAGGAAAATTTGCCGTGATTTCTGCAATGGATGTGATTTGGTGATTACCCCCACCAATATTGTTGCCCGTCATGTGAAGAAATTAGGGGTTTCTTCTAATATTCAATGCATTCCCACAGGAATTGAAGTCAATAAGATACTGTCAGGCAATGCACTCTGGTTGAGACAAAGATATCATATTGGTTTGGAAAAAAAGATTTTACTCTTTGTAGGACGATTAGGACAAGAAAAAAACATATCATTTCTTCTGGAAACGTATCAAAAAATACGCCAAAGACACCAAGACAATTGCTTGGTTTTGGTAGGAGAAGGACCGGAAGAAGAAAAATTAAAAAAACAACCAAGGGACTTGGGTATCGCTGAACATATAATATTCACTGGCAAATTACCTTGGCATGAAGTGGTACATTGTTATTGTGGTGCGGATATTTTTGTTTTCTCCTCTCTCACAGAAACCCAAGGCTTAGTCATTGGTGAAGCCAAAGCAGCAGGTACACCAGTGGTAGCAATCAAGGCCTTTGGTGTAGGAGAAATGGTGGAAGATGGGGTGGATGGATTTTTAACTAGGCTTGATCAAGATAGGTTTGTTGAAAAAGTATTGCTTTTATTGCAAAATGATCAACTAAGGAAAAAAATGGGGCAAAGCGCCAAAATGAATGCCCAAAATATTTCCTCTCAACAATGTGCCCAAAAAATGCTTTCTTGTTATGAAGCACTGGTACAAAAAACAAAACAACAATACCATAAGAATCAGGGTGATTTTTTGAAAGAAAATATGATAACCATGAAAGATGTTGTAGCCCGGGCTTTGGAAAATGAAATCAAAGGTCATGGATTTTATTTCAACATGGCAAACAGAAGTACAGAGGAATCAACCAAAGATATGTTTCATAAACTAGCAATGGAAGAGTTAGAACATCAGCAAACCTTTGAAAAACTTTTAAAAGATGATTTGTCTTGCTTAACAGAAACCCTTTTAGAACCATCTAAGCAGGCATATATCATTTCTTTATTCGAAGATGTATTTCCCTCTTTGGCTGACATACAAAACAACATGGATTTTCAAAAGCCTACCTGGGCCTTGTCCATGGGCATTCAAGCTGAAAAAAATTCGATTCTTTTATATCAAGAGTTGTTTCATCTTTTCCAAGATCCAACAGCTAAAAATATTTTCAGCAAATTGCTAGAGGAAGAAAAATTGCATCTGGTTGAATTGCGCATGCAAATGGATGAATTATCTTATATCTATGCATAAAATAGCAACCAGTATCAAACAATAAAGACTAAAAGCATTTTTATCTTTTTAGGAGGATCCTATGGAAGCTCCGATTTGGACATATCTTTTTATATACTTTGCCCGGGTTATGGATATGTCTTTGGATGTGATTAGAATTTTAATGCTTACCAGAGAACGTCGTCTTTTGGCTGCTGCCATTGGATTTGTGGAAGTTTCCATCTTTGTACTTGCTCTCAATCAAGTATTGGTAGGTGGACTAACAGATCCTTGGAAGGTCATTGCCTATGCTGGAGGATACGCCACAGGGAATTATGTGGGCAGTCTTTTTGATAATAAATTGGCCATGGGCTATGTTTTATTGCAAGTATTTCCCCAAAAAAACTTTGTAGATAAAATGATTACAACTTTGAGGGCAGAAGGTTTTGGCGTTACTTCAGTGTTGGGACATGGTAGGTATGGAGATAGAACCATATTATTGGTGAACATAAAAAGAAAAGATCTACATAGGACCTTGGATATATTAGAAGATATACAACCAGATATTTTTTATCATATTTCAGATACCAAAAGCCTTCGGGGCGGCATTTTCCGAGGGAAAAAGAGATGTTAAATCAAAAACAAAAACTTTACTTATAGCATACCTGCACAATAACTGAATAGAAGTTTTTATTTCTCAAAAATTCTGTGACAAGGATGATCGTATGGATTCTCTTCAGCAGCTCAAGGATTCAATCATATGGGATTTTCATTTAAAGGATGAATTTATCAACCGCCAGGAGGGAAATGGCTTTGTGATAGATGTTTATCAAGGAATACCCCGTCTGGCTTTGTATAAAATGAAAAAGTACCATAGCGAAAGTGCTTTATTACAACAACAGCCCCCTCAAGAACTGTTAGAGAGCTCCTTGGTAGAACAAGGGCTAGTGGGTGCTAAGGATAATTTATACAATATTACTCCCAGTGTACGCCTATGGATTGAAGCAAACATCTTGAAAAGCGGTTGATAAATATCACAAGGAAGGAGAAAATTCTTTTCTCCTTCCTAAGTCAAGGGTATAATAAAAAATAAATGCTTGTTTTTACCAAGATATAATGTTGTACATTATGTCTTTTTGTTATGAAACCTAAGAGGAGGTCTAAACATGACAACAGAAGAACAAATGAACACACCAACCACTATGGAATTTCAGGCTGAAGTCAAACAATTGTTGGACATTGTCATTCATTCTCTTTACACAGATAAAGAAATCTTTTTACGAGAACTGATTTCCAATGGTGCTGATGCCCTGGAAAAACTGCGATACATGACTTTAACCCAAAAAGAAATCTATCAACCAGAATTACCCCTAGAAATCAATATTGAGGTCAAGGAAGAGGATAAAACCATTATTGTTCAGGATAATGGTATCGGCATGACAAAAGAAGAACTCATCGAAAATCTTGGAACCATTGCCCATTCTGGCTCCAAAGCTTTCTTAAAACGTTTGCAAGAAGGGCATACAAGCAATGATTTAAGTTTAATTGGACAATTTGGAGTAGGATTTTATGCAGCTTTTATGGTGGCCAAACAAGTGGAAGTCATTACCCATTCCTATGAGCCTGATGCCCTAGGATATCGTTGGACTTCTGATGGTACGGGGAATTATACCATTGTTCCTGAAAAAGATATAAAGCGGGGAACCAGCATTGTCTTAACGTTAAAAGACGATGAACTTGCATTTGCTTCTGTGGATAACATTCGACGCATTGTAAAAAGATATTCTGGCTTTGTTCCCTTTACAGTGAATGTAAATGGAGAAAAAATCAATACCATCCAAGCCATTTGGGCCTTAAATAAAAATGAAATCAAAGAAGAAGAATATGCAGAGTTCTATCAATACATTGCCAATGCCTACGATCAACCTTTATATCGGTTACATTTTTCTGTAGACGCGCCCTTATCAATCAATGCTTTGCTATATGTTCCTGGAGAAAATCTTGAAAGCATTGGCTTCGGCAAGCTAGAACCAGGAGTAAATTTATATTGCCGTAAAGTACTTATTCAGCAACATGCCGAAAATTTATTGCCCGATTGGTTGCGGTTTCTAAAGGGTGTTGTTGATAGTGAGGAAATTCCATTGAATATTTCTAGGGAAACCATGCAAGATAGCGCACTGATGGCTAAATTACGAAAAGTCATTACCAGTCGTTTCTTAAAGTTTTTAGCAGAACAAGCCAAACAAGATCCTGAAGCTTATATTCAATTCTGGAAAAATTTTGGGGAATTTTTAAAGGTAGGGATTGCCAGCGATTTTCAATATAGAAAAGAATTGGCTCCTTTGCTGCGTTTCGAATCTTCACGTTCTAATCCAGGAGAATATATTTCTCTGACAGATTATGTCTCCCGCATGCAGAATGAACAAAAAAACATTTATTTCATCAATGGAGCCAGTCGTGAGGTCATTGAAGCTGGCCCTTATTTAGAAGCTTTTAAAAGCCGTGATATTGAGGTTATTTACACCCATGAACCTATTGATGATTTTGTCTTAAATAATTTGGCTGAATTTGAAGAGAAAAAATTGATTTCAGCCGATCAATCTGTGCTGGATTTACCTGATACAACGCAGGAAAAACCCAATACCCCTGAAAAATTGGATGCCAGTACCATACAAGAACTTACTGCCTGGCTATCCCAAGCCCTGGAGGGAAAAGTAGCAGAGGTAAAAGAATCCCACCGATTGGTGGATAGCCCAGCTGTGCTTATCAATTTAGATGGACATATCACTGGTTCCATGCAACGGGTTTTGCAACAGATTCATGATACTCCCATGCCTATGGTGAAAAAAGCTCTTGAAATCAATCCTTCTCATGATTTAATCAAAGGCTTATCAGAGCTTCGCACAAAAGATGAGAATTTTGCCAAGTTAGTGGCTGACCAATTATATGACAATGCCCTTATTGCCTCTGGCATGTCTGCGGATCCCAAAACAATGGTAGAAAGGATGTATAATATTCTAACCAGGGCCGTAACTTCCCAAAGCAAAGATAAATAGAAAAAATTTGATATCAAAAAATGTAAGCCTCATTCAGGCCTTGCCTATGAATGAGGTTTACATTTTACATCTTTAATTTAGTCATTGAAAAATATATGCTAAGCTTCAATGTAAAGGATAAAAATTATTTATTAAGGGAAAACCCTCATAATAATGTCCAAGATTTCTTTTATTCAGCAGCAATGCATATATCAATTTTTTAAGTTTTTTATTATGTTTTTTACTCTAATAACTATATCCAATAGAAGCATGGCAAAATTTCAAGAAATCGGTTAAAATATAAAATATTTTACCTAAGATGTTAAATTGATGACAATATAGTTGAGAATCATTCGCTCACTTATTAAGAACCGTATTTTTTAAATTGGAATACAAAAAGGATAAACCCATATCAACTGCTAAAACATAAAATAAGGGTTTATCCTTATGGGGATTATAATGATAAAGACAAACAAATATTTTTTTCTTAAATTCTTTAAAAAAGCTCCCCTTTCTCCACCCAGACTATTATTCCTGGGTTTCTTTTCCATTATCATCATAGGAACTTTACTGCTTCTTTTGCCCTGTAGTACAGCTTCCAATCAATCCACAGACTTTTTAACTGCTCTTTTTACGGCAACTTCTGCAGTATGTGTAACAGGATTGGTGGTGGTGGATACAGGCACCCACTGGTCTTTTATGGGACAAATCATTATTGCGTTTTTGATTCAAATTGGTGGGCTTGGTTTTATGACCATTGCTACTTTTTTTTTCATGCTCATGGGTAAAAAAATTGGGTTAAAAAATAGATTGGTATTGCAACAATCCTTTAACCATAGTAGCTTACAAGGCATTGTAAAGTTAAGCAAATATGTTGTGTTGATAACTCTTTCTTTAGAAGGAATATTTGCTTTGGTGTTAACATTGCGTTGGAGTATGGAGATGAATTTCGGACAAGCCCTTTGGTTTGGCATTTTTCATGCCATCAGCGCTTTTAACAACGCAGGGATGGATCTGTTTGGTGCTTTCCGTTCTCTTACAGATTATGTGGGGGATCCATTTGTGGTACTGTCTATCACCTTCCTTATTATTGCAGGGGGGATTGGCTTTAGTGTACTGATGGATATCAGCCAATACAGAGAACGAAAACGCTTGCTTACACACACCAAAATTGTTCTTTTCACCAGTTTTATTTTGCTTCTTTCTGGCACCCTTTTTATTCTTCTGTTTGAGTGGAATCATGCTTTACGTGGTCTCCCGGTAACAACAAAAATCTTAGCTTCTTATTTTCAATCCGTTACCTGTAGAACAGCTGGTATGAATACCATTGATCTGAATCATTTATTCGGGTATACCCATCTTCTCCTCATTTTTTTCATGTTCATCGGCGCTTCTTCTGGATCTACAGGAGGTGGGATTAAAACCAATACCTTTGCCTTGCTATTGTTATCCGTATGGTCTTTGCTTAGAGGCAAACAACATATTCGAGTATTTGAACGTACCCTTACCCATGCCCAAGTGATGAAAGCCTTGGCTGTACTATTGTTGTCCATGGGCTTGGTTATGATTTCTTCCCTTGCTCTGATGATTGTGGAACAGGAAGAAAACTTTTTGTTGGTACTATTTGAGACAGTGTCGGCCTTTGCCACTGTAGGACTTAGCTTGGGCCTAACAACAGAATTAACCCCGTGGGGGAAAATCATCATCATTCTAACCATGTTTATTGGTAGAATAGGTAGCATCACCGCTGTGTTTGCCTTTGTACAACAAAGTAAAAAACAAGAAAAAATAAAATATCCGGAAGATAAGATTTTAATTGGGTAGAAAGGCCTGTGTTGTTATCCTTTTTTAGAATAAAATAAAAGAACCAATGAACACTGAAAAAGGAAAGGGCTTAAAAGAAAGAGAATACTTGGGTAAAGGGAAGCAATGGCTATCAATGAACCCATTTTATTCGTTATAAAAGGAGAAAATTATCATGAGTATATCTGTGGCTATTATAGGAGGAACAGGCGTTTATGACCCCAACATCTTAGAAGATATAAGGGAAGAAAAGATAGAAACAAGATTTGGTAAAACAAAAATAAAAATCGGAACTTATCAAGGAAAAGAAATTGCTTTCATGGCTAGACATGGTGAAGACCATTCTGTTCCTCCTCATTTGATCAACTATAGAAGTAACATAGCGGCTTTAAAAAAAATAGGGGTTAAAAATATCCTAGCTACTGCAGCAGTGGGGTCTATGAACCATACCATGCAACCCAAAGATTTTGTTTTGGTTGATCAGTTTTTAGATTTTACGAAATATAGGCCTTCCACATTTGTTGAAGAAGGGGTTGTTCACCTGGATATGACCAATCCTTATTGC
The DNA here is from genome assembly GCA_958417755.1 of uncultured Peptococcaceae bacterium. Lineage (GTDB taxonomy): Bacteria > Bacillota > Desulfotomaculia > Desulfotomaculales > Desulfocucumaceae > CATZDY01. Next base: position 7,957 of record CATZDY010000039.1, on the reverse strand, counting down.
CCAGGATTACGCCATTTGATAAAACAAGCAGCTGATACATTGGCTTTAACTTGTCATGACAAAGGGGTTTATGTGTGTACTGAAGGGCCAAGATTTGAAACGCCAGCAGAAATAAAAATGTTCAAACAATTAGGAGGGGATTTGGTCGGCATGACCAGTGTACCAGAAGTGGTGTTAGCCCGGGAAGCAGAAATATGTTATGCCACCATAGCCATGGTAACCAATTTTGCTGCAGGCATATCCCCCCATGATTTATCCCACCAGGAAGTATTGGATATTATGGCTGAAAATGCAGAAAATTTACGAAAACTAATCATGCAAACCATCTCTATGTTAGACATAAACAGAAAATGCCTCTGCCAAAAAGCTTTGCATGAACAGAGCTAAATTAAAATGATTTTATTTGCAAAGGAGTTGACAATGGTGGTGGATACCATGCGTTGGCAAGATGGCATACTTTGGCTTTTGGATCAAACCAAGCTGCCCAGAGAAACGGTATATATCAAATGCAAAGAATATGAAACCGTAGCAAAAGCTATCCAAACCTTGGCTGTGCGGGGCGCTCCTGCCATTGGGGTAGCAGCAGCTTATGGTTTGGTATTGGGGGCTATGGCAAAGAAAAACCTGGCAACAGAAGCCTTTGTCAAAGAAGTGCAACAAATCGCCCAAGAACTGGGGCAAACCAGACCCACAGCAGTTAACTTAAGCTGGGCCTTGCAAAGAATGTTAAAGCAATTACAAATATCTTTGCCTGCCACGCCAGAAGACTTATGTCAAATATTACTGTCAGAAGCCCATTCTATTTATCAAGAAGACTGCCAGGGGAATCAGAACATGGGTATCCATGCCTTGCCCTTTATCCCTAATCAGGCCAAAATATTAACCCATTGCAATGCCGGGGCCTTAGCCACCGCCAGTTTTGGAACAGCATTGGGGATTGTGCGGGCTGCCCATCAAAAGGGCAAAAACATTTCCGTGTATGCTTGTGAAACCAGACCATTGCTTCAGGGAGCCAGATTAACAGCCTGGGAAATGCTCCAAGAACAAATTCCTGTCACTTTGATTACTGATAATATGGCTGCGTATGCCATGGCAAAGGGCCTGGTGGATATGGTCATCTTAGGAGCAGACCGCATTGCTGCCAATGGTGATACAGCCAATAAAATCGGAACCTATGGTTTGGCTGTTTTGGCTAAAAAACATGGTTTGCCCTTTTATGTAGCAGCCCCTTTATCCACAATTGATCTTAGCCTTACCTCAGGCAATGAAATTCCCATTGAAGAACGTCAAGAAGAAGAAATTACCCACATTGCAGGAATTCCAATTGCTCCTGAGGGCATACAGGTCTGGAATCCTGCCTTTGATATCACCCCAGCGGATTTTATTACTGCTATTTTTACAGAAGTAGGTGTAGTACAACCTCCTTATGACATCAATTTGGCCAATATCATGCAATCATCCTAGGAAGCTTTGTTCACTCGTCTGCTGTAAAACCAATAAAAATTTACGCAGTGTTTTCTACACTATATTGCAAAGGGGGAATTACCCATGGAAAATTTTATTGTGAGAGATATCAATCTTGCGCCATCCGGGCGTCTAAAAATAGATTGGGTTCAAGCCCATATGCCGGTGCTAAATCATATTCGGCAGGATTTTGAAAAAGAAAAACCCTTCCAAGGGCAAAGGATAGCCATGAGCATTCATTTAGAAGCCAAAACTGCTTATTTGGCTGAGGTAATGCGGGCCGGGGGAGCTGAAGTCTCAATTACTGGCTCCAATCCCCTTTCCACTCAAGATGACGTGGCTGCTGCTTTAGCTGCTGAAGGAATTCGGGTATACGCTTGGTACAATGCCAATGCAGATGAATATACAAACCATTTACGGCATACCTTGCAAAACAAACCCAGCATTATCATTGATGATGGCGGTGATTTGGTTCATTTATTGCACACCGAATTACAGTCCCAGGCCACAGAGGTATTGGGAGGTTGTGAAGAAACAACCACCGGGGTACTGAGACTTCGCTCTTTGGAAAAAGCAGAGAAATTATTGTTCCCCATGATCGCAGTCAATGATGCCCGGTGTAAACACCTCTTTGATAATCGCTATGGAACTGGTGAATCTGTATGGTCAGGTATTATGCGCACCACCAATTTAATCATTTCTGGTAAAAATGTGGTTGTCATGGGCTATGGATGGTGCGGCAGAGGCGTGGCCATGAAAGCCAAAGGGCTGGGAGCCAGGGTCATTGTATGTGAAGTTGATCCTGTGCGGGCTATAGAAGCCTATATGGATGGCTATCAAGTGATGCATAGCAAAGAAGCTGCTGCAGTGGGGGATATTTTTGTGACAGTAACTGGCTGTAGAGATATTCTATGTGAGCAACATTTTCAGCAAATGAAAAACGGGGCCATCTTAGCCAATGCTGGACATTTTGATGTGGAAATCAATATACCAGATCTTACGAATCTGTCCCAAAATAGACGAATGGTGCGGAATAACATTGAAGAATTCACCTTAACAGATAACCGCAAAATATATCTATTGGCTGAAGGAAGATTGGTAAACCTGGCTGCTGGTGATGGTCATCCGGCAGAAATTATGGATTTATCCTTTGCCTTACAAGCTCTATCAGCTCGCTACATTTTACAAAAAGCCAATTCATTAGAACGTAAAGTATATGATGTACCCAAAACCATTGATGCTAAAGTTGCTGCCTTAAAATTACATTCATTGGGGATTGCCATTGATACCCTAAGTGATGAACAAAATGCTTATATTCATGACTGGCAGTTACAATAAATAATCTTTTTCATATTAGACTGGGGGGATTTCATATGTGTGTCATTACCCTGGATGAAGCAAAAGAATTGGTCCTAGCCACTTGTTTACAAATGGTCAAATCAGGCCTGGTGCTTGGTACCTCTGGCAATGTTTCACAGAGGGTAGGAGAAAATCAAGTTGTTATTTCTCCCAGCGCAATTCCATACGAATCTTTAGAAAAAAATGATATGGTGGTCATTGATAAAGAAGGCCATACAATAGAGGGAATACATCGACCATCTTCAGAATATCCCATGCATTTAGCCATCTATAAAAAAAGACCGGATATTGCTGCCATCATGCACACCCATAGTCCCTATGCCAGTGCCTTTGCTGTTGCCAGAAAAACAATTCCAGCTATTTTAGAAGAAGTTAGTCATATTCTCAAAGGCCCGGTACCTGTGACAAAATACGCCCCCATAGGGACAGAGGAGCTAGCCCGGGAAGCAGCGCATAACCTTGAGCAAAACAACGCTATTTTATTGGCCAATCACGGGGTAGTGGGAGTGGGAGAAAATTTGGAACAAGCCTTGACCGTATGCCTTGTGGTGGAAAAAACAGCCCAAGTGTATCTCATGGCCCAACAATTGGGAACACCCTATATTGTGCCTGCCCAGAAGAGCTAAGTGAAAAGCAATCCCTCGCCTTAAGGGGCGAGGGATTCTCTTAGTAGTTTAAAGGAGGAAAATTCCTTCAAAAATCAAGCGGAAGTTCCACAATTATGGGGCCCTCCGAACCTGGGGCAATCTCATATTCATCAAAACAAATGGAGATCCGTCCCTTTGCATCCAGAAAAAAGTTCTGATCCGGTTTGATGATAGTAAACTCTTCCTCAAAATAAGGCACCCCTCGATGAGCCAACTGTTTCTTTACTTCAGTCGTTATTTTTTCCCGATAATCCGGCGTATTGGGGAAAAAGTCCTTTAGCTCAAGGGCTTGATTCGTCTTTTTGTCAATGGTGTAACACTTATAGCTGATAGCAGAAGACCCTGCAGCTTCAAAATATTCAATCACAAAGGAAAGATATTGGTCATTATCGCATTTCACCTCATAAGAGGAAGATAAGGCCAGGTGGGTTGTATCCTTTTGTAAATAGCGGTTGATGATTTCCTGGGATGTTTTGGCGATCTCCGCATTGATTGCTGGATCTGTTCCTTCCAAATGGGGTGTTTTGACATCAATGCTTTTATCCGGCTGTTCTTCTTTAAATTCCGTAAAGCTAACGATTTGCACCACATTTCCTAATACAGGGATATCTTTCATGGTATTGGCCAAAGCTTGGTTCGTGTTGCTAATCACTGTAATGCCTAGTAAGAGCACAGCAGCAGAGGAAGCTGTATATTTCAAAACAGAAGTCAAACGTCTATGCATTCTTGCTTTTTGGATGGTCTTTTTTGTCATGTAATTCAACTCCTTTGGAATTTTTGTGTTATGAAAATGATATAATTTATTATGATATGTATATCATGTACTCATGCCCCCTTTCTATTATTAAGACGTCCCAACATAACTTAAAAGTTTGTTTTTTGTTCTGTTTTTTATCTCAATACATACAAAGAGGGCATGGTCATTTGACCATGCCCTTTGATAAGAGTCAATCTTTAGTATTTATCTTTTTTTACAGATAAAGCTCCCACAGGACATGCTTGCACACAAAAATGGCAGGTATCACAATCCACCAGGGTTGGAGGATTTTTAGGAAAAGTAGTTACTTTACGTTCGAATCCTCGCTCACAAAAACCCAAAATACCGCTTCCAAAGGATTTACATGCTTGCACACAACAACCGCAAAGGATACATTGCTGTGGCGCATATTCAATATGCAAAGCAATGGGAGCTGTTGGCCTATCCCGTTCTAGATAGGATAAAGATTGAGGCTTTAAAGACAAGCCTCTTGCTTTGGCAATGGCATGCAACATACACTCGCCATTGCGCGCACATTGGGCACAACGGGGCTGGTGTACAGATAAAATCAGCTCAAAACCCGTTTGTACCAAGGCATCAATGGTCTTGCTTCTGGTATTTACCACCATGTTTTGTTGTACAGCTTCAGTACATGCCGTAACTGGCTGGGACCTACCTTCCACTTCCACAAAACAAAGCCGACAAGCAGCGGATGCCAATTCCTTTGTTTCCATGGCGCAAAGATGGGGAATAAAAATACCATGCCGCAAGGCTACCCATAAAATCTTTTCCCCAGAAGAAGCGGTTACCAATTGCCCATCAATAGAAAGACTTATTTCTTGGGTCATATGCTTGCACCTCCTTTGGAATCTGTATCTCCTGGAGGTGAACGTTTGATAACAGCTTTATATTGAGGCGGACAGGCTTGCAAGCAACTATCACATTTTACGCATTTTTCATGATCAATCACCTTAATCCTGTCTTCATTGCTGAATATGGCTTCCACCGGACAACTTCCCACACAAGCATCACAGGATCGCTCACACTTTTCCGGCACAATATAATAATCAATTAAATCTTTGCACATCAAAGAAGGACAGCGCTTTTCTACAATATGCGTTTCATATTCATGACGAAAATATCGTATGGTGCTAAGAACAGGATTAGGAGCTGATTTGCCTAAATTGCAGAGGGAGCCCTTTTGAATATTTTGCGCCAATGTTTCCAGTTTATCTATATCTTCTAAACACCCCAAACCTTTGGTCATATCCTCCAGTATTTTTAACATATGTTTGGTTCCCAAGCGGCAAAAGGTACATTTGCCACAAGACTCCTTTTGGGTAAAATCTAAAAAGTACCGGGCCATTTCCACCATACAATCGTCTTGATCCAAGACCACCAAGCCACCAGAACCCATCATACCACCGGCTTGTTGTAAAGAATCAAAGTCCACCGGGGTATCCAACATGGATTCCGGCAAACAGGCCCCCGAAGGCCCCCCGATTTGCACAGCTTTAAAGCGTTTCCCCCCAGCTATACCACTACCTGCATCTTCAATAATTTGTCGTAAAGTAGTACCCATAGGCACTTCCACAAGCCCTGTATTGATTACCTTGCCTGCCAAAGCAAACACAGCAGTACCTGGACTTTTCTCTGTTCCCACTGAGTGAAACCAAGGGGCTCCGTTTTTTATGATATGCGGAATATTCGCCAATGTTTTTACATTGTCTATTACAGTGGGTTTTCCCCATAACCCTTTTTGAACAGGGTAGGGGGGGCGAACCCCAGGTATCCCCGGTTCTCCAGCCATAGAGGCGATTAAGGCTGTTTCTTCACCACATACAAAAGCACCAGAACCTTGAAAAACATGCAAATCAAAGGAAAAACCAGATCCTAAAATATCAGGCCCCAACAAACCATAATCCCTGGCTTGGGTAATGGCAAAAGCAATTCTTTGCACTGCCAATGGATACTCTGCCCGAACATATATATAGCCTTCTTGGGCTCCTATGGCATAAGCAGCCAGGGTCATACCTTCAATCACTGCATGGGGATCAGATTCTAAAAGGGTGCGATCCATAAAAGCCCCGGGATCTCCCTCGTCTGCATTACATATCATATATTTTTCAGAAGAAACAGCTTTACCACAGGCTTCCCATTTTTGACCAGTGGGAAAACCAGCGCCTCCTCTGCCTCGTAAACCAGCATCTTGCACCATAGAAATGATTTCTTCAGGTTTCAGCTGTAAACCAATGCTTAATCCTTCATAGCCCCCTAAAGCCAATGTATGCTCTATATTTTCTGGATCCATCAATCCACAACGGGACATTACTAGTTTTTCTTCCACTAAGCCCCGGGGAAAATCTTGAAATGTAGGCAATATATCATTGGTTGTTAAAGCTGCCAAGGCATATTCCAAACAAGGATCCCCTTCACCTAAATAATCCCTTACCAAACGCCGGGCAATTCCTTCGGTTACATATCCATAACAAATAGGGGGCAAACCCATCATAGGATTGGCTACCACCACCAAAGGTTCAGCATAACAATGTCCCATGCAACCAACTTCAAATAAAGGAATATCCAAGCCCATTTGAGCAATTTCCTCTTGCAAAACTTGCTTGACAGCCAAAGCGCCTACAGCCCTGCCACAAGTAGCTGTTCCAATCATAATGAATGGTTCTTGATATAGTGCTTGCCATTTTTCTTGGGCCAAACGATGCTTTTATTGATAAGAAATGCTGATTTTTTCATTTATTGTTCTGTTTTTGCTCATACGTATCTCCTTTACTAGAAGGCGCTTCGTTCACTTGCTCAGAAAACATCAGACCTTCCACCTTGGTAGGAGTGGTTTTGCCGATAATTTCTTCATTAAAAACCATCACAGGGGCTAAATTGCAACACCCAATACAAGCAACCCGTTCCAAACTATACTGACGATCCTCCGTGGTTTCTCCTGCCTTGATGCCCAATTTTCTTTCCCAAGCATCCATAATGATATGACCACCCTTCATATGACAAGCAGTACCCATACACACCTTGATTTGATTTTTTCCTGGAGGTGCTAAACGAAATTGATTATAAAAAGTAACAACTTCATACACTTCCACTGCTTGTATGCCCAAATGACTGGCCACTATCTCCATTGCTTCCTGGGAGATATAACCTAATTTCTCTTGGATTTGTTGCAGAGCAGGAATAAGATGCTTTTTATGTTTATCAAATGCAGACATAATTTCTAGGGTTATTTGTTTTTCTATCAATTGCTCTTTAGCTTCGCACAAAAGTTTCATCTCCTAATGGCCAAATTATAACCTAGCTAACTATATCATAACTAAATTTCTTCGTTTTAAAAAGAAAAAAACCAATTTCTCTCCAGAAATCAGCTCTCCTTATCGTAGAAATAATACTTCTACGAAAAAAATTATGCTCTTTTTTCTATAGTATAACGGCAAAAAATAATTAAATCAATAGGATCTTCGACGAATTATTGATTTAATTTTCCTTTTTTTACATTCATTCTCTTATATTTTAATAAATTATCTCTCATTTTTAAAAATATAAAATCTATTTAGGGTCAATTTTAGGGTCAGAAATCTTTTTAATTTATCAAATTAATTTTTCCTTGGATTTGAGTAAGATTTAGAAACTTTTAAATAATAAAACGCACTATTCCATAATAGCAACTATGCATAATTATGGGTCAATTTTAAGGGTCAATGAGGGCTTA
>CATZDY010000038.1 GCA_958417755.1 uncultured Peptococcaceae bacterium | reverse complement strand
CACCATCACCCGATCATGGACCACACTGGTGGAAGGAACAGGGGTTTTGCTGGGAAAAGGGGCTTGGTCAAAATGCTTCAGCACCCGTTTCATCACATAAGGGGAAATCCCTTCAACTTGCTGAAAAGAATTTACTTTGCCCTGGGAATCATAGGATATTTCATAAAAAGATGGCACATAAACCCCTTGCACTTGGGCCAGCCTGTGTAATTGCTCCCCTCGGGACAACCCTCGGACCTCTTGCATGGCCTCAATGAGCTCCCCAAATACTTCTTCTCCTTCCCCAATGACAAAGGCATCAATAAAATTAGCCAAAGGCTCTGGATTAAATCCGCAAGGACCACCGGCAATCACCAAAGGAAACTGTTGATCCCGCTCTATGGCACGCAAAGGTAAGCCTGCTAAATCCAAAATTGTTAATATATTAGTAAAGGTCATTTCATACTGCAATGTAAAGGCCAAAATATCAAAATCTTGGACTGGTCTTTTGCTTTCCAAGGTATATAAAGGAATATGATGCTCCCGCATCATGGCTTCCATATCTATCCAAGGGACAAACACCCGTTCCATCAAGGCATCCTCTCGTTGATTCACCACATGATACAAAATTTGTAACCCTAAATGAGACATGCCCACTTCATATACATCAGGAAAAGCAAAAGCAACTTTAATATCAGTCGCCCGCCATTTCTTCTGTATGGCATTCCATTCGCCTCCTGTGTAGCGCGCTGGTTTTTGTACTTTGGAAAGCACTTTTTCTAACATTGGCTGCATATGGTCAACCGGAAAGCTCCGGTATGTCGCCTCCTTTTGCTCACTATTTACATTATACCCTAAACTTAACTAACAAAAAATACCAAATACTTTATTTTATTAATTCTTTTGTTACATCTAACCATCAGGAACCTATCTTGTCCTTCCCATGCCCCAAAAAGAACCTGTGATTCTTATAAGATTGTACATTGTTTTTTCTATATGTAAAGGGAAAAAACCTGTATCATTTATAAAGCAACCTTATGCTATAAGCCTTTTCTTTCCCAAAGAAAAAGGAAAAAGGCGTCACCAAAGGGCTATCGCCTTTTTCCTTTTTATACTGATTCACTATCGCTATATTTTATCATGGGTTTTCTTTTTACAATCATCAAACGGTATCAATCAATATATTTTTAATTTTACGCCAACAATTAACCAAGCTTTGCTATGTTCTCTGAAGCACAAGTGCGAATGACATTCACCGGAATGTCATTTCTGACAATTTTGATTTGTTCAATCTCTCCAGCCTCAATTAGCTTATTCATGGCACATATAATTTTCTTTTGATAAAAATCTTTTTGCTCCAAAGGAACATTTAAACTATCCAAGTATGCTTGGGATGTTCTGATAAAGGTTAAATATCTATAACGTTCTTCTTGGGCAATGATAAAACGTTTCAAATGTTCCAAATTTACTTCAAAAGAACGACCGGATATTTCTAAAACATCTTCTTTTCCTGCAGCCATTTGTAATTCTCGGCTAATGGAACCTTTCACAGCCACTACCACAACTTTTTTTCCATCCCTAATTTTCATTCTAGCCACAATATTAGAAAAATGGCCGTCTCCTGTGGCCAATACCACTGTGGATACATCCCGATTTTCTTCCTTAAACACAAATAAATCTTCTAAAATTTTAAAATCCGTAAAGGATTTTTCCTTCCCCCCAACTACTTCCGTTCTGGTATGCACCACTTCAATGCTAGAAGCCCTTAATTTAGGTACCTCTGCCTTAATATACACATTTTTTTCAAAATCTCCGTAGGCCCTGGCAAAGGTAATTTGTCCATAATCCAAAGCAATATTGACTAACTCCATGGGATCCGGTTGGCATTGAAATTTGTTATGCATGCTATAGAATAAATTTTCATAATCAACAAACAGTGCTACTTTTGTTTTGCCATCCATTCCATCACCTCCTTATTTTAAGTATTGCCTTCTTTCAAACATTTATCCCATAGGAACCCATAACAAACTACAATTGCCCTAATAATTTTCCCACAGGCAAATCATAGCCATAAACAGATAGGCTCTCTACAATTGTCTTTTCCATGACAATGCCTTGATAGCGCAAATCTTTATCCAAAACAATGATGATATGAAATTTTTGAGGTAAAAATACTTGAATCAAATCGCCTAACACCGTATCTTCTAAAGCAACAAAAAAATCTGTGGCTAATAAGCCCTTTTCCAATAATTCATCTTTTTTCCTAGTCACATGTTTCATAAAAAGGTAAGGTGCTGCCATTTTCTCCTTGGTGGCAGCATAATAGAGAAAAGCCCCGGTGATCATCACATCAAGTCCCATTATGCCCCATACAAGACCCAAAAGTCCTACTCCCATGATCAGCCACGACCAAATCTGCCCGACAAAGGCAGCTTGATACGTGGCTTTTTTTAATCCCATACGTCCTGCCAATATAGCCCGATACACCCTGCCTCCATCCAAAGGAAGAGCTGGTAAAACATTAAAAAGGGCAATCAGTAAATTAATTTGGAGAAAAAAAGGCCCTAAGGTTTCATGCCAAATGCCGTAATTTTTACAAGCAATAGCCCCTAGAGCCAAAACAATATTACTGAGAGGACCCGCAGCAGCAATGCATAGTTCTTTCATGGGATCCAAGGCAGGATCATCCCCCATTTTGGTTACACCGCCAAAGGGAAGTAATTCAACTTCATACACTTGGACTCCCATTCTTTTTGCCACCATGGTGTGAACAAACTCATGAATAAAAACCACTGCAAAGGCCAAAAGGCCTTTTCCCAATACACCAGCCACAAAGAACAGGGCAATTAACCCCAGAAAGAAAGGGTTGACATAAATCCCAACCCCAAAGATTTTTCCTAATTTCAATGTTCCGGCCCCCCTTGGGATTGTGACAAGCTCCCAAGTTTGGTTAATGGATCAATCAATTTGTCATGTTCCCTCAACTCAAAATGTAATCCTCCCCCAGGGATTTCTCCCCCTCCTGAGGACACTTTTCCGATTTCTTCACCTGCTGCCACTGACTGCCCCACAGATAAAGCTGCAAAATCTATCCCTGCATATAAGCTATATGTGCCTGAACCATGATCTAATTGAACAAATTGGCCCAAATTACCATCTTGTCCTAATTTAATGATAGTTCCTGGTAATACAGCTTTTACTGGAGTTCCTGGCGCAGCTTGGATATCGATTCCAGCATGAAACCGCTCTAAATCATCCATGGCATCTTTATGCCAACCATATTCTTTGACCAATTCTCCGGATACAGGCAAGGGCAATTCTTGATTGAATGTAGCTTGCCCCATGGTTTCCCGATAGGCCAATCCCCGGGGAATCCCGCTATCAAATTCATTTTCTGCGCCAGTTAACTGCAACCCCAATTGTACAACCTTTTCTACCACAGGCTGAAAGTTCCAATTTGTGGTCAATACATATCGTAACCCTGCACGCATTTCTTCTCCATAAGGATTTTGCCAATTCCGCACAGCCACCAATATCACCAAGATAAAAAGCACCACCAGTATTTTATTCCAGCCCTTCTTTCTCCTTACTGGAGGCTCAGGTTCCCAACCCCAATTGTTTTTTCCCTTTTGTGATTTTCCCGGCTCATCCCAATCTGTATAATAGCTTTGGTTTTTCCACCCAGCATCATGTTTACGGAGGCGCTGCTTTTTCCAGAGCATGTCCCAAAACATAAAAAATCCCCTCCCGTCCCGCACATTGTCATTACAATATATGGATAACGAAAAGGGAATATGCTCTTAATTTATAATTTTCCTAAACAAATGCATTGCTTGATTATGCTAGGTTTGGATTCATTTAAAGGTTTGTTTATGTTGTCTTTGTTACCTCCACCTGATTTCCATTTTTATCAAATTGGGGAACTGTCTCAAAATAGGCACAAATAGCCTGATAGTATCTAGCAGCAGCAATTTTGCACTGCGCCTTGGTTCCTAATTTGACAACATCATTGGCATTGGTAACAAAACATTGTTCTATCAAAACAGCAGGACAATCCGGTTTTTCTACCACACCAAAAGAAGGATCATCATACACTGTCAGGTCATCAGATTCTTTTATGGTTTTCTCAGACTCTCCATTCTCATTGGGCATATAATAGGCAAATCGAATGCCATCAATACCTCGAACAGTAATCCCCACATCTTGTATAGCATCCACAATCAACCGGGCAAAACGTAAACTCTCTTCATGATAGGTTCTACCTGGAGGTGCTGGATAACATTCAAATCCATTGCTTGAGGCATATCTATCCGAATTGGCATGCACAGATACCAATAATTCTGCCCCTTTGGCTGCCTCACATCTTTCTGCAACAGAAGCATTTTCCTCGTATTCCCTGCATAAACGGGGCGTGTAGTTGTCATCTTGCTCAAGAAATTCCTCTAAATAACCAATGGTTGCTTCTGTTAGCTCTGACTCCAGTATCACTCCCACAGCTCCAGGGTCAATTCCACCATGACCAGCATCCAAAGCAATGATATGGGATTTCATCAGGGGCTCTCCTTGAAAGCAAAACAGAATCAACATACTTGCAATGAGAATCATCAATGCTAGCCCAAAAATAAGATAAGGCGCTTTTGATTTTGCATAAAAGGCTTTTTTAGCTCTCGTATCATAAAACCTCCTTTCTACATTCTAACAAATTTAAATTAAAATTAGCCTTATCGTATCATAACCAATCATAAAATAGATAAAATCCATCATAAACAGCACATTAGCACAAAAAGCAGTAGATGATTCAATATATTGATATATTAATTCTATCAATAATAATCAATTTAATTTTAAGCTGTCATTTCCTTTTGAAAAATGCATCATTTTTGTAACAAATGGGTATAAATCCAATATATACTATTATAAGCTTTAAAAAATCGTCTGTCCATGGGCAATTCAATAGATATACCCTATAATTCATCATAAATATCATTATTTTTACAAAATACCAATGAAAAATGAAATTTTCATAAAAAACGTTGTCCTATCTTCTAAAATAGATAGGACAACGTTTTTAGCCAATTTTCCTATTTCCTTTATGCATTCCTATGATAAGTTAGAATAAAAGTTTCTGTCTCCTTACATAAATATTAAGCAACAAACCAATGGCCAATAAATTGGCCACCATATTGGTTCCTCCATAACTAAACAAAGGCAAGGGAATCCCTGCCACAGGCATCAATCCCACGGACATACCAACATTTTCTACGATATGAAAAGCAAATTTAGATACTACCCCAATGGCCAATAAGGTACCAAACATATCTTTGGCCATACAGGATATTTGAATACCCCGGTATAATAAAGCAAAATAAAGAGTCAACAGAATCAGCACACCCATCAAACCAAATTCTTCCCCCATGACTGAAAAAATAAAATCCGTTTGCCCAATGGGTAAGAAAAAATGACTTTGAGTCCCTTCCAAGAGGCCTTTACCAAAAAAGCCTCCGGATCCTAAGGCAATTTTAGATTGCCATACATGATATCCTGCCCCTTGTAAATCACTTTCCGGAGATACAAAGGATATAATCCTGGTCATTTGGTATTCCTTTAATGTATATTTGTGAAATAACTCATGGTAAACATGGGCTTTTTCATGCTTTGGCATTATCATATCCAGATACGTCTGTAAATCTTCCTTGCTTGTGGTTAATTTATTTTTTTGCAATTGATTTAATATATCTTGATTATTTTCCTCTGTTAGCGGAGTGCCTTGTATGGCAGCTTCCACTTGTTTGACTTGATCATCCCAAGCCTCAGCTGTGCTATGCAATTGTCCATGGACAATATAAATGCTTGCTCCTAAAAAAATTCCAAGGCCTATTAAACCCAGCAACAAGGCAGGACGTGCGCCAGCCACAAAAAGCATGCCAAAGGTTATGGCCAAAAAAACCAAAGAAGTCCCTAAATCAGGTTGTGCTAGCACCAATACCATGGGAACGCCTACAAAGGCGAAACAAGGGATAAGGTCCCGGAGACGGTTTAATTTTCCTTCCCTGCGGGTTAAAAAATCAGCAAATGTAATGATAATAATGATTTTTGCAATTTCAGAAGGCTGAAATTGCAAAGGCCCTATGATAATCCATCTCTGGGCACCTAAAGCTGTATGTCCTACAATAAACACAGCCAACAACATGATAATATTAAAAACATATAAATGTTTTGTGTATTTTCCCATATCTTCATAATCAATATAAAGAATCATGAGCATACCAATAATTCCCAGGACTACACCCAACAGTTGTCTTCCAATGACCCCATAATCAAATTGCATAAACTTTTGTAATATGGTCATATCTTTGAGCTGAACATAAGAAGCATCTGTATATTCTAACGAAGCGCTGCCAATCATGATAATGCCAAAGGCAATAATGGCAAAGGCTACCACCAAAAGAGTATAATCCAATCCTTCCAAAACCCTACGAAAAATACAGCACCACCCACTTTGCAACAAATCAATAATGTAAACTAAATATCAATCAACATCAGGCGATTGATATTACCATACCCAAGGAATCATATCCTTATTTTTTCCATGATTCATAAACAATCATTCTACAACCATTGTGCTTTATTTGTGCTCTTATCATTTTACTCAAATTCACCCAAAAAATATAGTCTTCAGGAAAAAAATAAAAATGATGGTAAGCTCTTTCAACAAACAATCAGAAAGAAAACTTACCATCAATTTCATTTCCCTTTTTGTATTATTCTGTTGTTACAGCTTCATTTAAGCGTTTCATGCCTTTTACAGGTATATTGGCTACCAAGGCTACCTGATTATCGCCACTATCCAAAGAAACTTCCAAAGCGGATTCGTCAATCTCCATATAATTGCTAATGACTTTGATTAATTCTATTCTTAATTCTTCCATGATTTGGGGCGAAATATCTGACCGGTCATGTACCAATACAAGACGCAATCTTTCCTTTGCTACATTTTTGCTGGCGCAATTCTCCTTCCCAAATATTCTTGTAAAAAAATCCAACACCATATTTCCCCCCTCGCCCTATTTAAATCCCACAAATTTTTTCAGTTTGGTAAAAAAGTTGCCTGTCTGTAAATCCATCAGGGGTACATTTTCACCTTGAATCCGTTTCACAATATTACGATACGCTTGGCCGGAACGGGATTTTTCATCCAATACCACAGTTTCCCCTTTGTTGGTGGTAATGACCACCATCTCATCTTCTGGAACCACGCCTAATAAATCTATGGCTAAAATATCAATGATATCATCAATGCTCATCATATCCCCGGCTTTAACCATATTATAACGCAGGCGGTTTACGATCAGCTTTGGATCCCTTAATTCATTGGCCTCCAGAAGTCCTACTATCCGGTCTGCATCTCGAACCGCAGAAACCTCAGGGGTTGTCACCACCACAGCCCTTTGGGCCCCAGCTATGGCATTTTTAAATCCTTGTTCAATCCCAGCAGGACAGTCAATAATAATATAATCAAATTCCTGCTTTAATTGTTCACAAAGCTCTTCCATCTGCTCCGGATTCACTGATGATTTATCTTTCGTTTGGGCAGCAGGAAGAAGATACAGAGAATCAAATCGCTTATCTTTGATCAAGGCCTTTTTATAAGACACTTGCCCTTCCACCACATTGGTAATATCATACACAATTCTATTTTCAAGTCCCAATACCACATCAAGATTACGCAAACCGATATCAGCATCCACCAAAACCACTTTGTTGCCTGTGCTGGCCAAACCTGTTCCAATATTTGCTGAAGTCGTGGTTTTGCCCACGCCCCCTTTTCCCGAAGTAACAACAATTACTTCTCCCATATAGCTTGTCCTCCCTAATTTTGTTACCTTGTTTTTTACAAAATCTTACTTGTGTTGTCGCTCCATACCACAATGAAACGGTTCTATGGTTACAACACCATTTTTTATGGTAGCAATTTCTGGACAATCGCTCTGCATCGAATCGCCATCCGGCGCTCTGGTGATGTGGTTGGCAATTCTTAACTGGGTCGGAGCCAAACGAAAGGACATCACCAATGCATTCTCGTTTCCTGAAGCACCAGCATGCACCACCCCTCGCAACTGTCCCATTACAATAATATTACCCACTGCCACAATTTCAGCTCCAGGATTCACATCCCCTAATACCACCACATTGCCGTCATAGTGCAAACGTTGACCAGAACGTAAAGTCCGTTTAATCAATATGGTATTTTCTTCTCCCAAACAATCTTCTCCACCATCGGAACAAGTTTCAAAATATTTTTGCGTATTATCCAAGGACCTTCACCCTCCATTTGAATGAATTCTTTTTCTACAAATCAATAACCAAATCCTTCTAATCGCTCAAATAAAAAAACACAAAAAACCAACAAAAAACCCTGATTTTTGCAATTATCTTCAAAATTTCAACAATGCATTGAATCTCTCCAAAGCCTTATCTGTTGCAAGAATTGTCAATGTATTTTTTGTAAACAACCCATCATATAACTCTGCTGTAAGATTTATTTTTACTTGCTAAAAAACATATGGACAAGCAAAATTCTAAAAAATGTTTTTCGAATTTATTTCTTGTTTCTAAAAAATTTTTATCAAGCTTTACATATCAAAAAGGAAGTCCATCAAAAGGACTTCCTTTTTAGCTTCATCCTGTTTTATTCTCCATTTCAACGCGATTCCCTACATAGCCCTCCACTGATTATGGTCCAGCGTCACCGGTTCCAAGGTTAACATTTCCATTTTGCGTCACCGAATTTTCTGGGGGCGCCACAGGAGGGATGCCATCTCCAGAATTAGGATTCAGCGGTTCAACAGGAGGAGGAGGGGGCTCATTTCCTTGCTCTGTTTGCTGCTCTGGCCCTGAAGGGGTTCCTGGATCCACAGGAGCCGGTGGATTGACTTGCTCTGGAACAACAATCTGGCCTGCATCCGGTGGAGGAGCAACATTCTCATTTTGCGGCGTATCTGTTTGGGTATTCTGTTGGGTATTTTGCTCTGTGGCCACTGGGGGCAGCTGTACAGGAGGCAATGAAGAAGGAACCGAATTTTCTACAGGCCGATTGCTTTGGCTTTGGTTGCTAGGTTCAGTTGGTTTTACTTCTTCCTCTTCCACAGGTTTATCCCTTAATTCAAAATAAGCATTCAAGATATCTTTAGCCACCGGGCCAGCCACACTACCTCCCCCGCCACCATACTCAACAATCACGGAAACAGCCACCTCAGGTTTATCAAAGGGCGCATAGGCTACAAATAAAGCAGTATTGTCAACTTTATCCGTTACTTCAGCTGTACCACTCTTTGCTGCCACAGAATAGGCATTGGAAAATATGCCATAACCAGTTCCCCCGACTGTGGTGACTTCATGCATACCCTTTTGAATTAATTTTAGATTCCCTTCAGAAATGCTTACTTTATTCAACACTTGAGGCTCATTTTGCAATAACACCGTACCGTCCGGACTAATGACTTGATCCACCAAATAAGGACGATACAGCGTTCCTCCATTGGCCAAGGCAGATGTATAATTTACCAATTGTAAGGCAGTTACCTTGGTTTCCTGTTGCCCAATGGCCATATCCATGCTATCATAATCATGCCATTGGGATTCCCAGTCCCTTTTTTGTTTATCAGGATTGTTTCCCCAAAGCTCTTTTTTGCGCTCTTTTGAAGCAATCACGCCCTTTTCTTCCCCTGGCAAATCAATTCCTGTCAATTGGCCAAATCCATATTCTTTGGCATATTGACCCATAATTTCAGGTCCAGTGGCTTCACCAAAGATATAGAAAAAAGTATCGCAGGAATATTTGATGGCTCTTACAGGATCTACATTGCCATGTCCCCCTGCTTTCCAGTCATTTTTGGTCTTATACCTTCCTGTATCATAAATTGTGGAACTAGGGGTTGCTTTTCCTGATTCTAAAAAAGAAGTAAGGGTAGCCATTTTAAAGGTTGATCCTGGGGCATAGACAGACTGAATGGCATGATTCTTTAAAGCACCGCTTTTTACCAATTCCTCATATACTTTTCCGCTCAAATTACCAGAAAATACATTTAAATCATAACTGGGCGCATAGGCCATGGCCAGCACAGCCCCGGTTCGTACATCCTGCACCACTGCTATTGCTTTGGGCACTTCTCCTGAATGAGCATGACCATAGCCTAAATATTTAGCCCTGGCCAGTCCCTCAGTCAGGGCTGTTTGCACCACCCTCTGCAAGCGGGAATCCACTGTTAATTTCAGATTGTTCCCTGGAACAGCTTCATCCATCCCCAAATCTCGGACCGGCTTGCCATAGGCATCCACTTCTACTTTGCGGGCTCCCTTTTCCCCTCTTAAGTATTGTTCATAATATTTTTCAAGCCCTACTTTACCAACCCTATCCCCCATGACATACTTTTGCTTGGCTAGGGAAGGATTTTGATTGGATATATCTTCATTATATAATTTTAATTCTTCTGCTGTAATTTCCCGTACATACCCCAATACATCCCCAAATAGATCTTGATAAGGATAATATCGCACTGGCTCCACATCTACCGTTACACCAGGTAGCTCCAAAGTCATCTCTTCTATTAAGTTTACAGTTCGTTGGGATACATTGGTGGCAAGCTTCACTGGCTCATACAATACTTTTTGCGCTTCTAATTTACTGCGAATTTCCTCACTGATTTGCTCTTGGGACATATCTTGAAAAGCTTCCTCTGCAGACAATAGCTTTGCCAAATTCTCAATCACATCTTCATTGTCCTTCATACCTAAATAGGCTAGGGAAACTGTATATACCGGTTTATTAGAAACAATCCGTACATCATTTTTATCCAATATTTCACCCCGGGGGGCTTCCACTGCAATCATGCGTTGATGGTTTTGCGTGGCCAAAGTCCTATAACGATCCACTTCAAAAACTTGCATATATGCCAAACGCAATACCAACAATACAAAAAATATACCCAATAGTGCTGTAAATATTTTTAGTTTTTTCTGTAAAACTTTTAATTTCACAACGCTACCCTTTCATTGCCTAAAATATCTGAAGGTTTTTATACTCCCTTGCCTTTCAACCAACCGTTTTGATTGGATTTTAAAAATTTTTTATAAAACAATGGCACCAACAAAGAGGTATACACTGCTGTGGGTATCATCACCCGCGTCAAAACCACGCCTAAAGGCATCACAGTTCCCGCATAACACAAAATGATATAGTAAAGGATTTGCACCAGCATAGAGGTAACCCACATGATGAACATAACAATCAAAAAACTATTTTTGTATACTTTATCATGCAATATACCGGAAAAATGCCCTGCTGCCATATAACATAAGGCATTCAGGCCAAAATATTCCCCCGCTATAATATCCACCAACAAACCGGAAAAAAAACCAACCCTGGCCCCTTCGGGATTGCCCCTCACAAAGGCGTTAAAAACCACCAACAACAGCACCAAATCTGGTTTTACGCCACCAATGCTAAAATAATTTAAAGTAGATGTTTGCAATAATAAGCCACAGCAAATCAATACGAATAAAATCACAAAACGCAAAAGAATACCTCCATCTATCAGATATAAAATAAAGAAAACTTCATATCAACTCAGGAGGCTTTTCTCTATCAACAAAACCCCTTTTGCAATCTAAAAATAAAGTTTGTCAGATACATTTGTATTGACTTACCTTTTGGGGCACTTTTCGATTATCCTGCATTAGCCTCACTGCCACTATTTTCCGCTGTCCCCCAAGGAGGAGACATTGCTGCTGTATTCACTTCGCTTTGACCATCATTGCCTGTAAGAATCACCAATACCTCTTCCAAACGACCAAAATCCACAAAAGGAGTCACGGTTGCGCTATTAAATAATCCCGATCCTTCCCGACTTACAGAAGTAATGGTACCAATGGGAATTCCTTTTAAATAAAGACTTTCCAAGCCAGCTGTCACCACGATTTGGCCTTTCTCTACAGTAGAAGCAATGGGAATTTGCACCATCTCTAGCTTTCCTGTGGCTGCCGCCACCCCTTGAACAATACCTGGAATCCGGTCCTTCTGGGTCAAGGCGCCTACGCCACTGCGGGAATCTGTAATCAAAAGAACGTCGGCACTATGTTCTGTGACTGAAATTACCCTGCCTACTAAACCAGAAGGAGATACCACTGTCATGTTGCTAGCAATGCCTTGCTCAGAGCCTTTATTAATGCGGATGGTTCCAAACCAATTCCCAGACTCCCGGGCAATGATGGCAGCAGTAACCATTTGATATCCGCTGGCTTCTCCTAAGTTTGAACGAAAGTCCAGCAGTTCTTTCAAACGTTGATTTTCCTGGCGATATTCTTCCAGTTCTCGGAGCTGCCCTTCTGCCTCTTCCAGCTTCTGAGCCATTTCATCATAATGTTTTGTAGCTGTCACCATATCAAAAGGAAGGGACACCAATCCTTTTACATGGTGCCCCAATTGCGTGGCCACATTTTGCACTGGTAACAATACATTGCGCAATGATTTTTCTCCTGAAGAAGGTGATGATTTGCTGAAAGCTGTATATTTGATTACAATCAAGGCCACCAGCACCAATACAATAAGCAAAATCACTTTTTTATAGGCTAGCCACCGGGACAAATACTTCACCTCAAGTTAAACAAAATATAAAATATTTTATATCATTTTAGTTTTACTTTACGATATTCTCTTGGGTTGAATTAATACCTTGCGCAAAATCTCAATATTTTCCAGAACTCTACCGGTTCCATAAGCCACAGCCAGCAAAGGATCATCCGAAAGATGTACAGGCATTCCTGTTTGTTCACTGACTAAACGATCCAATCCCCTTAGCAAGGAACCGCCTCCAGCCATGACAATCCCTCGATCCATAATATCTGCAGCCAATTCCGGCGGCGTATGCTCTAATGTAGCTTTGATGGCTTCTAAAATAGAAGTCACTGGTTCAGATAAAGCTTTGTAGATTTCTTCCGACGTAATATTCACTGTTTTCGGCAAGCCTGTGATTAAATCTCTTCCCCGAATATCATAGGATTCTGTAGTATCATAGGGATAGGCAGTACCAATTTCAATTTTAATTTCTTCGGAAGTTCTTTCCCCAATCATTAGATTATACGCTTTTTTTACATGTTGTATAATGGCGTCATCCATCTCATCGCCCGCAATACGTATAGATCGGCTAACCACAATACCCCCCAAAGAAATCACCGCTACCTCTGTGGTTCCGCCCCCAATATCCACCACCATATTGCCTGTGGGCTCGTGAACAGGTAAACCTGCCCCAATGGCAGCTGCCATTGGCTCTTCCACCAAGTAGGCTTCCCTGGCCCCAGCTTGCATAGCAGCTTCCCGTACAGCCCGCTCTTCCACAGCAGTCACCCCTGAAGGAACGGAAACAACCACCCTGGGATGCACCAAAAATGTTCTGTCGCGCATGGCTTTGCTAATAAAATATTTAATCATACTTTGGGTGACATCAAAATCCGCAATAACGCCATCTTTCATCGGCCGAATGGCTACAATATTGCCTGGTGTACGGCCAATCATCTGTTTTGCTTCTTCGCCCACAGCCAGCACTTGACCACTATCTCTTTGTATTGCCACAACGGAAGGTTCCCGTAAAACAATTCCTTTTCCTTTTACATATACCAATGAATTGGCGGTACCCAAATCAATGCCCATATCCTTTGAAAACACTCCAATGCGCATCTTCTGGCCCCTTTCTTTATATGATGCCTTTGGCTTTTAAACCAATAAAAGTATTGTCTCCTATGACAATATGATCCAACACTTGTATACCCACAATATTTCCAGCTTCTTGTAACTGCTGGGTTATCTTAATATCATTCCCACTGGGTGTAGGATCACCACTGGGATGATTATGCACCAAAATAACAGCTGCTGCACTACGGCGCAAAGCATTTTTAAATACTTCCCGGGGATGTACCAAAGATGAATTCAATGTACCAATGGAAACGGTTTCTTTCATGAGAACTTGATTTTTGGTATTTAAGGCCAAAACCACAAAGTGTTCTCGATCCAAATGACGCATTTCTTCCATCACAAGCCCAGCCACATCTTCTGGGCATCGAATCTGAGGCCGTTCTCCTATATGACTAGAAGACACCCTGCGACCCAATTCCAACGCGGCTTTAATTTGGGCTACTTTGGCAAGACCTACCCCATGTACAGCCAACAGTTCTTCTTGCGTTAAGGATAATAGCTCCCTTAATCCACCAAAAGAACTAATGATTTTTGTTGCCAAATCCAAAGCACTATTTTTCTTTGTGCCAGTATGCAATAAAATAGCAAGCAATTCACTATCTGTTAACACCTCAGGACCTTCCCGCAACAAGCGTTCCCTTGGACGTTGATCTTGCGGCATATCCTTGATGGTGATTCTATAGTCCATAACTATTTGGCCCCTTTATGGTGCTTAAACAACCATGTCAAATCTTTGCAACCATTGATACATGCAACAACCCCAATCTGTCCTCTTTTTTCAAAACAACTTTATAGAAGGCCTATCCATCTTGTATGTATTTTCCTCTATGCTGACAAAATTAAGATTTCATGTTTTCTTTGCTTTATCATTTCAGTATATTTTCAGCATCCCTTGCAACTTATATTCCTTTATTTAAAAATACTAAAAATATGTAATACTATCCTTTCTTTTATCATGATTTCAAAATATTTTTCTCTTATCAGCATATTTTCAGCAAATTCTCTTTTCTTTGCATATCCCTTTCATTATAGCACGTTTTATCCTTCAATATGTTGTTTTCATAGCAGATGAATTTCCAATTTTTATTTACTATTTTATCATACATTAACTTTCTGTTTTTGCAATCGATCTATGTAAAGGCTAAAATAATATTCTTTGCATTTTTCAGCAAATCCCTGGCATCCCATGGATATAAAAATTACCTCATTTCCCTTTACCGCTAAAATTATTTACCATGCAATAACAATCAATTTTATCATGAGTCCATTGAGTATAAAAGAGCATTCCAAGTTTTTTTACATAAAATTAACAATCTTAAGGCCAATCATAGGGATAAAACAAAGTAAGCCGAAAGAAAGTTTCTTTCGGCTTACATCATTCTGGCAATCCATTGCATCTTCATATTTCTTGATGTCCATTAGCCCTTAGATGCTTATGAAGGATACAAGAAAAGTCCAGAATATTTTAGGCAATTTTTGTGTTTATACCTGCTTACATGCTATTTTGCTTACATTTTTTATTTTAATAAGCAGCATATTTTTGGACTGCCTCTGCCATGGCCAAAACATTTTCGTGAGGCGTATCCCTTGGCACAGCACAATCCCCACTAATCACATAACGTCCACCAGGCTTTCCTTCTTCCAAACAACGCTTGGTTTCCTCAAATACATGTTCTGGGGTACCTTGCAACAAGCTTACCACAGTTCTGACATTCCCCATGGTAACCACATAATCACTATATTGTTTCTTGAATTCAGGAATATCCACTTTGTCCACATGGAACATATCAATATTTTCTTGACATAACAAATCAAATCTATCGGTCCAAAGACCACAAGTATGATACATGGTGGCTTTGGCACCATATTCTTTGCAAGCCTTAAATAATTCCATTGTATAGGGATGGGAAAACTCCTCAAAATGTTTACGGGAAATACAATCCATATTGGCCACTGGATTAGATGTGCAAATGACGTCTGCCCCAGCTTCTATGGCTGCCTTACAATAGGCTTTTAAGTTAATCAATGAAATTTCCAACAAATCCTTTACCAATTGTGGTTCAAGGATAACATCCAAATACAATTGGGCACTGCCACGCAACATGCATGCTGTCCGAAAAGCCTGGGAGGTCCAAGCAAAAAGCGGAACATCAGGGCCCACAGCTTTTCTCAATCTGCGGATGACTTCCAGCATATATGGCAACCGGCCGTCTTGATAAGGATCTACTATTTTTAATTTTGCTATATCATCCTTGCTATGGATAATGGGCTCATGAATCCACGGAGCGTCATCATCAGGAATCTCCATATGAGCTCCCATGGCTTCGTCCACCGCAGGAGTACACCAAATGTCCCACACACTATCCACATGATAATCTTCCAACATTTTCAATTGTGCTTGCACATAAATATCTGGATCTTTATAGCATTCTGAAAATTTTACGCCCAAGTGGGCCAAACTATATTCCCTGGGTTCTAAAATAAAGGGAACCCGATCTGGTATTTGTTTGTGAATCACAGCCATTAATCTTTCCATAGAAGTCATTTGTTCACCCATGTTTAGGCACACCTCCCGGTAAGTTTTTTAATCAAAGTAATGGCTTCGTCCGCATTTTCACCATATCCATCTGCACCAATAATTTCTGCAAAAGCAGCTGTTACTGGAGCTCCGCCAATGACAAATTTTGTGCTATTGCGTTCGCCATTTTCTTTAAAATATTCAATGGTATCCCGCATGGACATCATGCTGGTGGTTAACATGGAAGACATCCCCACAATGGCTGGTTTTTCTGCTTTTACTGTTTCCAAAAACTTTTCAGGAGTTACATCAACACCCAAATCAATGATTTTATATCCATTTACTTCTAGCATCATGATGATCAAATTTTTACCAATATCATGCAAATCACCTTTGCTGGTCCCGAAAACAGCTTTGATTTGCTCCTCTGGATTGGCATCTTTGATGATAATTGGCTTTAAAATATCCATGGCATCTTGCATAGCCCGGGCGCTTAACAATACCTCTGGGACAAAATACTCATAATTTTTAAAACGCCTTCCCACTTCATCCATCCCTGGAACCAATCCTTCTTTAATAATAGCTTGGGGATCTATTCCTTTCTCTAACTCTTCTTGCACCAATTGCACAATTTGTTCTTCTTCTCCTTCAATCAACGCTTTTGAAATTTCCTGCATACCCATTAATATCACCTTTCTTTGCAAAATTTTATTAAGCTTTTTCAAAATAAATCATACATTTGATAACTAGTAATGAACTCAACCTTTACATACTCACTTATCACAAATACAATGCACTACACTCTAAACTTGTTTCCCTACACTTGGAAGACTATATCAAAAAAGCCCTTTCTTTTGGCGCACCAAAACAAAAGGCTTCTCTTTTACACTATTCACTAGGAACGAAATCCTCGCCCACTGCTATTTATTTTTGACTATCCAGGGCTCCCTTGCAATCCATTTACATTACAAATGCATAATCCCCAAACCTGCTCGCTCATGATTTGATTGAATATGCAAGGCAGTAACACCATACATGGCCACAGCCACCCATTCACCATCCGAAACAATTGCTGTCTTCACCTTAATACTGGGATTTGCCATGGCAGCAATCAAAACACCATTGGAGGCTTCTAATACAGCGTGTACCACTGCATGGATTTGTCTCGGATTATCTTCAATTACATTGGTATGAATAGAGGCTGTTACTGCATTTTTAACCACTTTCTGCTTAAAATCATTTAAAGTTCCTGATACCTCAGTGGCCACAGGTTTTCTAAAACTACCATCCGCCATAATAGACATCTTACACTCTTCTTCTGCATCCCGGCTTTCTGTCATAGCCAACATCATAGCCACACGACCAATTGACATTTTGCGCAAATCAAACTTATTGAAGAACAGCACCCCCTTTGCTAACCATGTCACATATTATTTCTGTATTATAACAGTTTTTAATTTTATAATCAATATCATATATTCACCAAAACATATTGGGTTAGGTATAGAGGGAAGATACAAGCAACCAAGGCAACCTTCCCTCTTATCATTTTGCCACGAAAATATTAAAATCATTCTTCCATTTTACTTATGCGCCATTTCCTTTGTATTTGGGAATGAATCTCTTAATGTCTTCTTCAGGCATTGGTTTTGTGACCAAGGATCCCAAAATCATGGTTACCATACCTACAATGGAAGCAATGACCAAGGCTTTAAATACATTGGCTTGATAACCGGAAATGAGTAAAAACGCATAGGTCCCGGCACCGCATACAAAGGACAAAATGGCTCCACTTGCATTGGCCCGGTGCCAAAAATATCCTAAAATCAAAGGCGCCATAACACCACTAATAATACCGGAATTACCAATTTGAGTCAACAAGGTCAAAGAAGGCGGTCTTTGAATGGCCAGGAAAATAGCCCCAATCCCAATGATAGGAACCAATACCTTGGCAATGATTAAAGCAATACGACTGGCTTTTTCCTGGGCTTGTTCGCTGGTTCCTATGAGCTTAGGCGACAATACCTTTAAGAAAACATCATTGGCCAGGGAACTGGAGATAGACACATACAAACCATCTGTGGTGGATAGCACAGCAGCCAAAATGGCCACCACCACCAACACTGCCACAACAGGTGGGAAAGCTGTCAATAAATATTGCGGCACAGCAGCGTCAGCATTGGCCAAACCAGGCAACAAGACCCGAGCTGCTAATCCGGCAAACACCATGGTATTGGACAAGAAGAACAAAGAAATACCTGACCAAATTAAAAACTGCCGCATTTCTCCTTCATTACGCAAAGATAGTACTTTGTTGATCAATTGAGGCAACAAGACAAAACCGAACAACAATACTTCAATGCCAATCAGACCGAACATATCCGGGAAATTGGGATTCTCCGGATTAATGAATCCTGTGAGGCTGGGTGAAATGGCATGTAACTGCTCATGGAGATTTCCCAAGAACCCAAAGCCTCCACCTATGGTCCAAATCAAGGAGAAAAATACCACAATACCAAAGAAAATCATCAAAAGACCTTGCAGTGCATCGGTGACAATATCCGCATAAGCACCCCCGGTGCTGATATAAATCATCACAATAAAGGTTCCTAAAATAGCACCCCATAAAAAGGGCAGATTCATAATGGATTCAAAAATAGTGGCCATTCCTACAGTTTGTCCGGCAATATAATAAATGGTCAATATCCCCAGCAGGGAAACACCTACCCGCAGAATATTGCTTTTATAACGCACCGCAAACCATTCGGCCAAGCTAATGCTTCCCCCAGCATGTTGACCAAACTGCCAAAATTTCTTGGTCAATAAAATGATGGCAATCCAACTCAGCCCAAAACAACCCCAGTTCCACCACAACACTGTTTCTCCATAAGAATAGGCCCAACCGGGCACCCCGATAAAAAGGTTAGCGCTGGCATAGGTAGCGCCAAAACAAATTCCTAACATCCAAGGCTTCACAGCCCCTTTGGCAATGGCAAATCCCTCCATGGAGCTGGCAGCTTGTTTTCCGCGCGTGCCAATATAAATAAATATTCCAATAAATACGGCTATCAAAATCCACGCATAAACAACAATACCAGAACTCACAATTACACCTCCTAGTTGTATCTTTTTTGTTTTTGGTAGCCAAAATCAAAACACCTTGAAGAAATGCTGTGCAAAGGAAATTTAACTGTACCAACCATCAACCAGTGCCATACTTCACAAAGTCAATTGCAGCTTTTGTATTTTACCCTATCACTACATCAACCCTTTTTTTCTTTTGGATACATGATGTTAATCAAAATAATCCCAGCAACCAAACTGACGGCTGTTAAAATCCAAAATAACAACATCATTGTGATCAAACCTCCCTCTTCTTTATATTGTCTATTTCCAGCACACAGTTCATCTCCGGTGTTTATTTTGTCCGGCATAAAACCGGACAAAATTTAATTTTTATTGCCCCAACACCGGTACACCAAGCCAAAATTAAATCACACCATCTTTATGCAATGCTTCCAATTCTTCAGGTTTTATGCCCGCATATTTTTGAAACACTTCTTCATTATTTTGCCCAAGTACTGGCGCCATGGACCATATATCCCCTGGTGTTTCAGACATTTTGATGGGCACCCCATGGGTCAACAATTTTCCTGCCACCGGATGCTCCACTTCTCTTACCATTTTCCGAGCCAACACCTGAGGATCATGGGCCACCTGTTCAATGAGGTACACTGGGCCACAGGGTATTTTGGCCTTATCAAACACTTCAATCCATTCTTGGGTTGTTTTTTGACGGAAAACATCGAACAGGATTTCTTCCAATTGCGCCACATTTTCTGTGCGCAAAGGATTGGTTTTAAATCGAGGGTCATCAATAAGCTCATCTTTTCCTAAAGCCTGGCAGAATTCAGCCCATAACTTATCGTTCCCAGCAGCACAAATAACATAATAGTCCTTGGTGGGAAAGGCCTGGAAAGGAGTAATGGAAGGGTGCCGATTGCCAGTAGGTTCCGGGGATTTCCCAGTTGCTGAATAACGGGCAATGGCATTCTCCAGAATAGCCACCTGGGCATCTAACATGGATATATCCACATATTGCCCTTTCCCTGTAGTGGTTCTGGCTTGCAAAGCTGCTAAAATCCCCACTGAACACATAATGCCTGCCACAATATCGCCAATGGCTGATCCCACCCTGGTGGGCATTCCTCCGGGATGCGCTGTCAGCCCCATAACCCCTCCCATGGCTTGGGCAATGAGATCATACCCAGGCTTACTGGCATAAGGACCATCCTGTCCAAAACCAGATATGGCAGCATAGATCAAACGGGGATTGATTTCTTTTAAAACGTCATAATCCAATCCCAACTTTTTCATGGTACCTGGACGATAATTCTCCAAAACCACATCTGCACTTTTTACCATCTTTTTAAATATTTCTTTTCCTTCTTGGCTTTTCAAATTCAAGGTAATGCCTTTTTTATTGCGATTCACACTGATAAAATAAAAACTTTCGTCATTTTTAAAAGGAGGATATTGTCTGGCATCATCTCCCCGACCCGGCACCTCAATTTTAATCACTTCTGCGCCCAAATCTCCCAATAACATACCACAATAGGGACCAGCTAAAACCCTTGTTAAATCCAACACAACAATACCTTCCAATGCTCCACCCATTGTATCTTCACCATCCTAATAATTCCTGTTTTTAACAGAATCTTTTTATCATATTTTCCTTTAAAATTCCAATCTCCCTTGAATGTAAACCGTACTACACTTCATATTGAATCAACAAACTAATATTTGCCTTCTATGTTCATTGGGCCACTGGAAAACGCAAAGCCAATTGTTTATCCGAAAACTCCAGCTTGCGTACATTCAATGGATCCAATTCACGTATTAATGCAATCTCCTCCACAGTAGGCCATTTTGTTTCTGCTACCTGCTCTGCTACTTTGGGCTCAAAACCAGTATTGGAACGCACATCATCCAGTGTTATTCCGGCATGGGTACTTTGTACAGTAAACATACCCGCATCATCAAAACAAAATACCCCTAAATCCGTAATAACCCAATCAGGACCACCGCCTCGCAATCCTACATCTTTCCTAACGCCAGAAGGTGTCACATGTCCTGCTGTGGTAATAAAGTCCACCTGATCCACAATGGCGAATTTTCCTGATTCTGTTTTGTGTTTAGAAGTCCAAATGGTAAAATTTTTGGCAAAACAAGAAATATTGCTTGCCCCTGCTCCGCCAGGCAATTTTACTTTTATTTTTTCCGGATTTCCGATCATGCTATTATTTAAATTTCCGTATTTATCCACCTGAGCCCCACCAAAGAAAATACGGTCAAGCTGGCCTTTTTGCGCCAAATCAAAAATCTCATGTAAAGGCAATACAGTCACTGCATTTTTAGTCATCACAAAATCAGCTGAAGTGGGAGGAATAAAAGGCGGTTTAGGATCTACCCCAGCGGGTAAACCAGCTAAAAACACACAATTTGGCGCATGATTATTTTTAGCCAATAAAATCGCTGCAAAAGGCAAGGCCACAGCCACGCCATTGAACACCACATCATGATCTTGAATGGTCCTGGCCATACAAACAGCCATCAATTCATCAATGGTACACTGGGTTATGTTACTCAACGGTTGAACACCTCCATCCAATGCTCTGTATCCTGATTCCAAGCTTTCAAGCGAGCAAAATGCTCTTCATTGCCCACCAAATGTAAATATTCCTCTTGATTGGCCACCGAATGGACAAACACATCCACATACTCTTTCTGGAATACTTCTGCTCCCTGCTTGGCAAGACTAGCATACAAAGCAATGTGCTTTCTGTCATAAGCATAGGCAGGATAACAAGCTGTGGGATGGGCGCCAAAGGGAACTTCCACCACTGCAGTCACTTCATAATAAGGAATGGAAACACCCAATGTTTGCAGTTCTTCCTCAGATACAATCTCTTCCACCGAAACCACTGTTTTGCTTGAAGCTGTGGCAAAGAGCACATCAGCAAAGTAGGGAATGGGTAAATGTACATTTCCCCGCTTATCAGCTTTTAAACCGTGAATAATCGCTACATCAGGTTTTAGAGCAGGAACCACTGTCAATTCCGCCCCTGTATAGGGACAGGTCATGGTTTTATACTCTGGATGCAACTTCAAAATATCTGTACCCCAAACCCGAGGCATGGGCATAAAAGGAACACCGTATTGCGCTGCCCGCAATTGCTGCAATACAAAATTGCAATCCGTATCCTTAGGCAAAACCTTGCCACTTTGACAAGCCCGACGATAGTTTAGAGCCAAACCAAAATCAAACTCAAAACCTACAAAGGAATTTTGTACAGCAGAAACAACGTTACCAGCACATAACAAATCAATATCCAAACCATGGGCTCCACCAACAGTGGTTAAATCCTTTTTCCCCTGTCGAATTAGCTCCCGCATCAAGGCAATGGGTTCCCGGGCGGATAGGGTTCCACCAATGGCCACCACATCACCATCTTGTACAATCTGTGCTGCCTCATGCAATGTTACGACCTTATTGCCATTTGTAAATCCTGGCATGCAATGCACCCCTTTCGAAAAAATAAAAAAGCCTCTTGTTTTGGATCACCAAAACCAAAAGGCTTCACTTTATCACTATTCACCGGGGGAGTCTTG
>CATZDY010000037.1 GCA_958417755.1 uncultured Peptococcaceae bacterium | reverse complement strand
GATGACGGTATATCATTCAGTATTG
Source organism: uncultured Peptococcaceae bacterium (assembly GCA_958417755.1). GTDB lineage: Bacteria > Bacillota > Desulfotomaculia > Desulfotomaculales > Desulfocucumaceae > CATZDY01. The sequence goes on along the minus strand of CATZDY010000037.1, from coordinate 23,745 downwards.
TGATGGCGCTCAAAGTTTTATTGGCTTTGTTTTTGGTGTTTTTAAACGCCCTTTTTGTGGCAGCGGAATTTGGTTTTGTGAAAGTGAGGCCCACCCGTTTGGCCCAATTGGTGGCAGAGGGTAATAGCCGGGCTAAAATTGCCCAGGTTTGTGTCCACAACATAGACGCTTATCTTTCTGTCTCCCAGTTGGGGATTACCATTTCCAGCTTAGGGTTGGGATGGTTGGGCGAGCCAGTGGTGGCCAAGCTGTTGGAGCCCTTGTTATTGATGTGTAACATTACTTCTCCGGCAGCATTGCATTCCATTTCTTTTGTCATTGCCTTTATTTTGGTTACCTTTTTGCATGTTGTTTTTGGTGAATTGGTGCCTAAATCCTTGGCCATTCAGAGAGCCGAAGCTGTTACCCTGTGGTTGGCTCCTCCCATGCGTTTATTTTATTATATATTTTACCCTGGCATTGTGCTTTTCAATGGTACAGCCAATGGTATATTGCGAAAATTAGGGGTACACCCGGCAGGGGAACATGAGGAAAGCCATAATGAGGAAGAATTGCGGATGTTGGTGTCTAACAGTTACCGGGGCGGACATTTGGATTCTGATGAATGGCGTTTGTTACAAAATGTATTTGAATTTGAAAAAAAGGTTGTGCGGGACGTGATGGTTCCCCGGCCTGAAGTGGTATTTTTGGATTTGGAAGACAGTGTAATGGAAAATAAAGAAAAAGCCCTTGGCTCCGGCCATACTCGCTTTCCCCTGTGTGAAGGAGATTCGGATCATGTGGTGGGGCTCATTCATATCAAAGATTTGTTTCAATTGAATGGCCAAGGTAAGCTGAACGATATTCGACGGGATATCATGATCATTCCTGAAGGCTTGCATTTGGATCAATTGTTGCGAAATTTCCAACAGAATCATCAATACATGGCTTTGGTGGTGGATGAGTATGGTGGCAGTGCAGGGATAGTCACCATGGAAGATGTGTTAGAAGAGCTGGTAGGGGAAATCCAGGATGAATTTGATAAGGAAGAGCCTGAAGTGGTGCCGGAAAAAGAAGGAGCTTTTTTGGTGGACGGTCGGTTGCCCTTGGCAGAAGCAGAGGGAATGTTTCAGTTACACCTGGATGAGGAAGAAGAAGAATATGATACCCTGGGGGGATATGTGTTCGGTAAATTAGGCAAACGCCCCCGGGTAGGAGATATGATAGAATTACCCGGTCATTCTTTAGAAGTGATAGAAATAACGGGTTTACGTATCAGGCGTATTCGCCTGAGTGATAAAAAGCAAGAAGAGCAAATCAATGAAAATGAACTAGCATAATAACGAGTTATCATCATATGGAAAAAGGGAATATGCATGCACCTCAAATGTGGGATAAGCATTTGAGGTGCATTTTTATGTTCCCTTGATGGGGCTTTTAGGGAGACCAAGCATTGTCCGGAGAAAGTTATCGTTGGTCAAGCCTTTGCTGCCAAACCTACCCTTATCCTTGTTCATGAACTGGCAGGGCATTTAGATAAAAAGACAACGAAAGATGTTCAAAAAGTAATGTGGTGTTTTATCATTAACAGCCAATGCTGATAGAAGGTTAGGTGAAGGTGAACAGACAAATGAAGGGAAACAGGGATATGAAAAATCTTGTCGTATTGTATGTTTAACAATACTATGTTTGTTCCAGTGGTTTACATTTTGTTTTGGTTTTATGTGCAAAAGGGACATTGCCTTTTGCTTAAGAATCCATAGGAAAGAAGTAAGGATTGCAAGCTGCTAATGGGGACTGAATTCATTGAAGGGGGAAATCTTTTGGAGGCAAAGAAAATGGTGTCTTCCAGAAAATACCGGGATGTGACCATCATGACACTAAGCTCTGAGCAATTTTTGGTGATTGCTTGTGATTCCGCTGGGGCCATTGGGCCAAAGCAAGCGGATGTGGTCACAGTGCCAGGATATGTACTAGGGCGACTGACTGCCAGGGTTGCTTTGTTGGAAGTTTTGGCTGTGGGAGGATGGCCCATCTGTGTGGTGGGAGCCCTGTGTGTGGAACCTGAGCCCACAGGGCTGGCTATTAACCAAGGCATAGCAGATGAGATTCAGGTTTTAGGAATTAAGCCAGAGGATATTATGACTGGTAGCACGGAAAAAAACATGTTGACCATACAATCAGGCTTGGGGATTACTGTGGTGGGTATGGCTTCCCCCCAAACCTTGAAAGTGGATGCTTTGCAGCCAGGAGATGGAATCGCTTTGTTGGGGTTTCCAAAGCTGGGACAGGAGATTCAGATGGATGATCCGGAATTGGTAACCTTGCAAGATATGATTACCTTAGGGGATATACCTGGAATCAGAGAAATTATACCAGTGGGTTCCCGGGGCATTGCGGGAGAAGTCAAGGGACTGGCTGATTATTACGGGCTGCAAGCCATATGGGGCAATCTTCCCCAAAACTTGGATTTGCAGAAGTCAGCAGGACCTTCTTCTTGTTTGTTGGCCATGGGGGATAGGGCTGCTTTACAAAGCCTGCAGGGAAACATGGAAAGATTCAAGGGCATCATAGGCCTATGGGATGTGAGAAATGGAGTGGATAAAGGCATGAGGAGGGGGTTAACATGCGTTTGATTACCATTTGTGGTCCTCCTTCATCAGGGAAGACCGCGGTGATTGTGCATATGGCAAAGGTTTTGCGACAAAAAGGGCAGTCTTTGGGGGTTGTGAAATTCGATTGTCTTGCCACAGGGGATGATATCATCTATCAGCAACATCATATACCTGTTCAAGTGGGTTTATCCGGTAGTTTGTGTCCGGATCATTTTTTTGGGGGTAATGCAGAGATTTGTCTTGATTGGGGAAAAGACCAGCAGTTTGATTTGTTGTTGGTGGAAAGCGCAGGGCTTTGCAATCGATGTTCTCCTCATATTCAAGAGCAATACGCCATTTGTGTGATCGATAATTTAATGGGCGTGGATGCGCCTCGTAAAATTGGACCCATGCTAAAAATGGCTGATGCAGTTGTGGTTACCAAGGGGGATGTGGTATCCCAGGCGGAACGGGAGGTTTTTGCCTTTCATATTCGCAAGGCCAATGCCAAGGGTTTGATTTTATCTGTCAGCGGGATTACAGGCCAAGGATGTGATGTGCTGGCGGATGTGGTGCTGCAACAGGCCAAGGAATTGCCAGAAGAAATTGCCTTGCGTTTTTCCATGCCCAAAGCCCTTTGTTCCTATTGTATGGGAGAGCTTCGCTTGAAAAGTGATTTACAATTTGGCGATTTGCGGAAAATGGAGATTCAATAAGCAATGATAAAGGAAAATATGATTTTAGATATGCCCTATCAAGATGCTGTAAGGCAACGGGCGGCGATTCAGGATTTTTTTAGGGTCATGGCTTTGGATGCGCCTTTGGAGGAAGATAAGCGGAGTTTGCGAGAAATTTTTAAGGCTTTGAACAACCATACCCTACAAGAACTAGGATTAATACGGGAGAATCTACCAGAACAATTGTTATTATTTTTGGAGCATGTGCAACAACAGGGGAAGGATTTTACAGTTCATTCCATCAGTATTTTGGGAGGGAAAAACAAATCCAATGAACCGGAGAATATTACTTTGCGTTTGGAAGCCGGAGAGGTTGTTTCTGTGGTAGGAGCCACTGGATCAGGAAAAAGCCGTTTGTTAGCGGATATAGAATGGATGGCCCAGGGGGATACTCCCACAGGGCGGCGGATCCTCATTAATGACCAAATTCCCCCAGCCCAATGGCGTTATGCCATTGAAAAAAAGTTGGTGGCCCAGCTTTCTCAAAATATGAATTTTGTCATGGATTTAACAGTGGGCGCTTTCATTGACATGCATGGACAGAGCAGAATGGTTGATAACCTGGAGGAAAAGAAACGATTGATTTTGCAGGAAGCCAATTGCTTGGCTGGTGAACCTATCAGGGAAGATATGCCGGTTACGGCATTAAGTGGTGGTCAATCCAGGGCTTTGATGATTGCAGACACTGCCTTTTTGAGCCTTTCTCCCATTGTTTTGATTGATGAGATTGAGAATGCTGGGATTGATCGGCGTACAGCAGTGGAGCTTTTGATACAAAAGGAAAAGATTGTGGTCATTGCCACCCATGATCCTGTTCTTGCTTTAATGGCCAAACGGCGTTTGGTGCTGGAGAATGGCGGTATTGCCCGGATTTATGAAACTTCAGCCGCAGAACAACAGTGTTTGATTCATTTGGAATCTATGAATCATATCATATTGGGGTGTCGGGAGAAATTAAGAAAAGGAGAAAAGCTATCTTTAAAAGACTTGGGAAATGGTGAAAGAACGGCGAAAGCAATCTTTGGGGAAAATCATGAATGAAGATGAAAATTCTTAGATTTTCAGTATTTTGCCCAGGAAAGATTGTATTGGCTGGTAAATCCTTTTGTTTTGTCTTATATAACCTTATGCTAAATTTTTATGAATGTTTTATTTTTCTTTGGATAGTAGGATTTGCAAGGTATTTTGGAGAATGAGATTTTATGTAGAAAAATAAGTTGTTATGGATCAATAGCCATGGTTATGGTATAAAATAAAAAAGCCATTTTGGATCCAGAAGACTGCCTAGGGGCAGTCTTCTGGAGTTAGTTCTTTGATTAGTTTTTGTAATGCTTTCTTTTCAATACGACTTACATAGGAACGGGATATATTGAGTTCCCGGGCAATTTTCCTTTGGGTTTTTTTGACTCCATCCAATAACCCAAAACGCATGATCAGAACTTTTTTCTCCCTTTGACTTAGGGTGTTTAATTTTTGCAACAACATTTTTTGTTCCATATGTTGTTCAACGATTTCAGATACAGATTCCTCGTGGCTTCCTAATATTTCGATGAGGGTAATTTCATTGCCTTCCCGATCAACACCAATGGGATCGTGCAGAGATACCTCTGAACGCATTTTTTTGATATGCCGTAAATGCATTAAAATTTCATTTTCAATGCATCTGGCCGCATAGGTAGCCAATTTTGTACCCCGATTTGGTTGAAAACTATGAATTCCTTTGAGCAAACCAATGGTGCCGATGGAGATTAAATCATCTGTTTCTTCGCTATGGGTGCTAAACTTTTTTACAATATGCGCCACCAAGCGAAGATTGTGTTCTGCCAAAACTTCTTTGGCTTCATTGTCTCCTTGCATCATGCGTTGAATGTAATGCTCTTCTTCTTGTTCCGATAGGGGTTGGGGAAATGTATTGTTAGCCATATAGGAGACCAAAAGGGTAATTCCATTGAGCACTGATAGGATGAGTAAAGACCATAAGCCGGATATCATAAAGTGTCCTCCTGCATTTGTTGGGATGTGCTGATGGTTGTTTGCTTCAATACTATGAGTACCAAGGGAGTTCAGTGCGTGTCCTTAAAGATGGACTAAATGAGTGATGGATTGGTAATATGGTTGTGCTTGTGCAGTATGGACTCGGGGAAAGTCAACAGCTGAGGTATATGCTGAGTCAGGAAGGCTATGATGTAATCGCATCCGTGCGCACTGACTATGGCGCTGAGTTGTCATTGAAAAGCGGTGCTTCGGAAACTGTCATGCTAACCGATGACGCAGCGTCTATTGAGCATTTTTTGCAAACCAAGCAAGTATCCATGGTGGTGGATGCCAGTCATCCTTTTCACAATCGTTTGTCTCAGTTATTTCAAGCTGTTTGTGAGCGTAATCAAATACATTTGCTTCGTTTTTACCGTAAGGAAACCCAATTGCCCAAAGATAACCTAATCCATACGGTTTTCTCTTGGGATGAAGCGGCTCGCAAAGCAGCTGAATTTGAAGGGACCATATTTGTGACCACAGGGAGCAATAATCTGGATGCACTTGTCAAGAATCCTTTGTTGCAAGACAGAAGAATCGTGGTACGGGTATTGCCTGAATACGGGGTGCTAAAAAGGTGCCATGACCTAGGGATATCTCCCCGCAATATCGTTGCCTTATACGGTCCTTTTTCCGTTAAATTTAATAAAGTCATGTTTCAAGTCTATGATGCTGGGGTAATCGTAACCAGAGATGGAGGCATAGCTGGGGGAACTCATTCCAAGGTAAAAGCTGCTTTGTCTTTGAAAATTCCCGTGGTATTGCTTCGGAGAGGAGCTTTGGATCCCAGTGGTCCGGAGAGCTGCCGTCAGGTGTTATCTGTGATTAAGCAAAAGCTGCCGCTAGCATAGGATTGAGATGTTTATCTTGTGCAATGAGCCTGATTTTGATAGAATTTGGGGCATATGGAGGGGATTACTCCATTATTATGACAATTTGAGGATGATAATTGTGCAGGCAGTCACAGGGGTTGTTTTGGCTGGAGGCCAAAGCCGCCGAATGGGGCAGGATAAGGCCATGTTGGAGATGAGGGGCCAAAGGCTGATTGAGCGGGTGTTAAAAGCCTTGGCCCAAGTTTTTCAGCAAATTGTTATTGTCACAGGGGAACAGCGAAAATATGGTGATTTGGGTTATCCTGTGATTGTGGATCAATATCCCCATTGCGGGCCTTTGGGAGGTATCCATGCTGGTTTGCAAGCAGCAAAAACTCCGTTTATTTTTGTGGTGGCATGTGATATGCCCTTTGTGAGCCCTGACGCTATTTTGGGTTTCATATCTTTGGCTACCAAGGATTGTGATGTGGTGATTCCCAAAAAAGAAACAGGGGTGGAGCCTCTTTTTGCGCTGTATGGCACTGCTTGTCTAAAGCCCATAGAAAAGGCTTTACAGGTGGGTTCATACCGGGTATCGAGCTTTTTCCCAGAAGTAAGGGTACAGTATGTGGAGGAAGAAACATGGAGGCAATGGTTTGCTATGGGCCATTGTTTGGTAAATGTGAACACGCCGGAAGACTTGCAAAAAGCCCGGACAATGGCAAAGGATGGAGAGAGATAGATGTTGCGAAAAATGTTGCTTCCTAAGCAGTACCTACAGGCATTGAATCAGTTGGATTTGGATGTTTTAGCTGCCCAGGGAATCCGGGGGCTCATTTTTGATTTGGATAATACCTTGGTTCCCAGGGATGTGCCGGCTTTTTCCCCAGCTACCCTGCAATGGTTGGAACAAGTACGAGAAAAGGGATTTCAAATCTGTATTGTATCCAATAATGGCATGAAACGTTTGCAGGATGTGGTGGGGGATTTATCCATTCCTTTCATTCATAAGGCTTTGAAGCCATTTAAAAAATCCTTTTATCGGGCCATGGAAAACATGGGAACCAACAAACAAGAAACTGCTGTGATTGGGGATCAGATTTTCACTGATATGGTGGGGGGAAATCGAATGGGGCTTTATACCATCCTGGTTACTCCCTTGGCAGGCAAAGAGTATTGGGCCACTGAAATGATCAACCGTCGTTTGGAACGGTTGGTTTTGCGGCTTTTGCGCTAGTATCATGGGTTGGGGGCAAGGCTTAGACCCGCATAAAAAGGAAACAATAGATTGCGGATAGAGATGAGGGGGATGAATCACCATGCAAGAACATGATAGGGCCATTCGGGTATGCGGTTTATTCGGCAATCCAGTGGCCCATTCTCTTTCACCAGCTATGCATAATGCTGCTTTTCAGGCCCTAGGGCTTCCGTGGATGTATGCGCCTTTTCAGATAGAGCAGCAAAATCTTGAGGCTGCGGTTAGGGGGATAAAAGCTTTGGGCATGGTGGGGGTGAATGTCACTGTGCCCCATAAACAGGCGGTGATTCCTTATTTAGATTTCCTATCCGCAGAGGCCTCTTTGATCGGGGCTGTGAATACCATTGTCAATGATAAGGGCGTATTGCGCGGATATAATACAGATGGAACTGGTTTTATTCGTTTTTTGCAGGAGGAAATGAAATGTAAGGTATCAGGAAGCCGGGCCCTATTGTTGGGTGCCGGCGGAGCTGCCAGAGCAGTAGCCGTGGCATTGGCTCTTAACGGGATGCATGAAATCAGCATTTTGAATCGCTCGTTGGATAAAGCCAGGGCAGTGGCAAAGTGTGTGCAACAAACGGGATGCATTTGTCAGGTTTTAGAGAATCCCAAAGAAAAAGAGTTGGCATTGGTTTTGGGGCAGACTGATTTCATTGTGCAAACCACATCCATTGGCATGCATCCTTGTGAGAAGGAAAGTCCTGTATTTCCCTATCATTTGTTGGGTGCTGCCCATACAGTGGTGGATATTGTTTATAATCCTTTGCAAACCGCCTTTATGCAACAGTGCGCCCAACAAGGGGCTGCGGTGTACGGAGGGTTGGGTATGTTATTGTATCAAGGGGTACAGGCCTTTGAACTATGGACCAACATGCCTGCTCCAGTGGCTTGTATGCGGACAGTTTTACAAAAGGGGATGATTTAAAAATGATTCGGTTTCTAACCGCAGGGGAGTCCCATGGACCTTTATTGACTGCAGTGGTGGATGGTTTACCTGCTGGGTTGCCCATGAAGGCTTCTTATATCAATGAACAGCTCAAAAGGCGTCAAGGAGGCTATGGAAGAGGGGGCCGGATGCAGATAGAGAGCGACCAAGTACAGATTGTCTCAGGGATAAGGGGGGGCTACACCTTAGGTTCCCCGGTATCCTTGCTTATTCAAAACAAAGATTGGGCCAATTGGGAAACCATCATGACTGCTGAGGAAAATGCTTTGTTAACAGAAAAGGTGGTGACCAGACCCAGACCTGGGCATGCTGATTTATCCGGGGCTATGAAATACAATCACCGGGATATGCGCAATGTATTGGAACGTTCCAGTGCCCGGGAAACTGCTGCCCGGGTGGCAGTGGGGGCTTTGGCCCGAAAGCTGTTGGAAGAGCTGCAAGTACAAGTAGTGGGGTTTGTCCAAGCCATTGGTTCTGTGCAGTGTGCTTCTATGGATTTTCCTCCCCAGGTGCTCCAGGAAAGGGTCAATGCTTCTCCGGTATATTGTCCGGACGTTGAAGCAGAAAAGGCAATGATGGAAACCATTGATCAAGCAAAAGAACAAGGGGATTCTTTGGGCGGTATTTTTGAAATCAGGGTTTTTGGTCTTTTGCCTGGTATTGGTGGCTATGGGCAATGGGATCAACGTTTGGACGGTCGGTTGGCTGGGGCTTTGATGGGCATTCAGGCTATCAAAGGAGTGGAAATTGGCTTAGGATTTCAAGGAGCAGCTTTGCCCGGTTCCCAAGTGCATGATGAAATTTATCATGATCAGCAAAAAGGTTTTTATCGAATGACCAATGGAGCTGGAGGGATAGAAGGCGGGATGACCAATGGCAGTCCCGTGGTGTTGCGGGCAGCCATGAAACCCATTCCTACCTTATATCAACCCAAGCAAAGTGTGGATATTGCCTCCAAAGAGGTGTTTTTAGCCTCTGTGGAACGTTCAGATGTCTGTGCTGTTCCTGCGGCTTGCGTGGTGGGAGAAGCTGTGGTGGCCTGGGAATTGGCCAAAGTGTGTTTGGAGCAATTCGGCGGTGATACGGTGGAAGATCTCCAACAACGATGGGAAGCCTATGGAAAAAAGGTAAGCATGTTTTAAATCCATGATATAAAGGCCTAAGGTGGGTTTCCTGGGCTGTGAAGGTGGTAAAATGGTGCAGGAAAATAATAATTATGTCTTAATCGGTTTCATGGGCACAGGCAAGAGTACAGTGGGTAAGCTTTTGGCTGCAACCTTACAAACAGATTTCTATGATGTGGATCAAGAAATAGAAAAAGCCAATGGAAAATCAGTACAGGATATTTTCTCTCAAAAGGGTGAGGGCTATTTTCGGCAAGAAGAAACCCGGATCATCAAAGCCTTATCTTGGCAACAAGGGAAAGTGCTTGCCCTGGGAGGAGGGGCTGTACTGAATCCGGAGAATGTGCACTGGCTGAAACAAAATGGTTATTTTATCCGGCTCACCGCTTCTTTGGCCTCCATTGTGCAAAGGGTGGAAGCCAATACAAAGGAGCGTCCCTTGTTGCAAGGGGAAGACCTAGCTGCCCGGATTCAACATTTGTTACAGGAACGGGAATCCAGCTATGCTGCAGTGGCGGATTTGACAGTGGAAACCAGTGGCTTGACTGCAAATGAAGTTGTTCAATACATTATATCCCGTTGTGGGGCAAGGGGTTGAGGGTATGGCGCGTGTAGATGTTGATTTGGGAACCAGGGAATATGCGATTCACATTGGTTCCGGGGTTTTGCAAAACTTGGCAAATGCTATGCAAACATTACCCACAGGGCGTCGTTTATTGCTGGTAACCAATCCAATGGTACAAAAACTTTTTGGCAAAACCTTGCAAGATGCCTTGGAAGGGGTAGGCTATGAAGTCATTGTAGGAGAAGTGCCTGAAGGGGAAGAATTTAAAACCCTTTCCCAAGCAGCAGTTTTGTATGACCTTGCCTTTACCCATGGTTTGGATCGGCAGTCTCCGGTGGTGGCTTTGGGTGGTGGGGTCATCGGTGATTTGGCTGGTTTTGTAGCTGCCACCTATATGCGGGGAGTACCCTTTGTGCAGATTCCTACCACGCTATTGGCCCAAGTGGATAGTAGTGTAGGGGGGAAAGTGGCGGTGAATCATCCGGCTGGCAAGAATATCATTGGCGCCTTTTACCAGCCTTTGGCAGTTTTTTCAGATTTGGATACATTATCCACTTTAGATGCCCGGGAAATCCGCGGCGGTTTGGCAGAAGTAATTAAATACGGGGTTATTGCGGATCGAGTTTTTTTTCAATGGTTGGAAGAGCATATAGAACAGGTATTACAATTGGAACCAAAGGCTTTGGAATATGTGGTGGAAAAATCCTGTAGCATCAAAGCCCAAGTGGTGCAAGAGGATGAAACAGAACAAGGAAGGCGGGCTATCTTAAACTTTGGCCATACCATTGGGCATGCGGTGGAAACCCTAACTGGCTATACCGCCTATCGCCATGGGGAAGCAGTGTCCATAGGCATGGTCTTAGCCGCCCGCTTGGCTGTAAGAATGGGATTTTTGACAGCAGATAAAGCCCTTCGCATAGAGCAAGTATTGACAAAGGCATCTTTGCCTGTGGCTTTGCCAAAGGGTTTGGAGAAACGGAAGATATTGGATCTGTTGCGCCATGATAAGAAAGTGATTTCCGATTCGCTGACCTTTGTGTTGCCCACAGATATAGGCAGCGTTTGCCTTGAAAAGGATGTGCCGGAAAGCGAGATTATACAGGTTTTGCAAACAGGGGAAAATAAGTGAAAGTCATGATGCATAATAAAAATCATATAAGCCAAAGGACCGGAATTGATGCCGGTTCTTTTTTTTGAGGGATGCAAAGGATAAAGTAGAAAATATGTATAATATTTCCTTTGTGTTTATTATTAGGGATTACAAAGTTTTTGCCATGTTGGGGGGTACAAGCGCATAACTTGTATTATACAAATGGAAAGGAGGGCTGCTGCCATGCGTTTTTATGTATACCAAAAAAGGGCATTGCTAAAAAACATCTTTTTTACTTGTTTTGCTGTCTTGCTGTTTGTGATGGGGATAACCAGTTTATTTCGCGGAGGGTCTGACGGGAATTATGAAGGAAGTCAAAGGGAATTGACTGGGGATTCTGCGTCCCACGTGTCCCAACCTGGGGACCACGCCCAAGCAGTGATGGGAGAACCTATTTACCACGGCAATACCCAACGAAAAGAGGTTGCCCTGACTTTTAATGTATTTTGGGGGGAGGAATACATAAAGGACTTATTGGCCATTCTAAAAGAAAATGATGTAAAAGCCACATTTTTCATGGGTGGTACATGGGTAGAAAAGTTTCCTGATTTAACAAAAGCCATTAGCCAGGCAAAGCATGAAATCGGGAGCCATGGCTATTCCCATCCCCATGTGGATAGCTTGTCAAAATCAGATAATCTTGCAGAAATACAAAAAACAGAGGCTTTGCTGTATAAAATTACGGGAAAAAAACCAAAGGTGTTTGCCCCTCCCTATGGGGAAAGGGGGCCTACGGTATTACAGGCAGCAGAAGAGGCTGGCTATCATACCATTTTATGGACTGCAGATACCATAGATTGGCAGCGTCCAGCTCCAGAGGTTATCGTGCGTCGGGTATTGGATAAGGCGGAGAATGGTTCCATTGTTTTGATGCATCCCACAGAGCCCACGGTAAAAGCTTTGCCTGATATGATCAAAGGTTTAAAAGAAAAGGGCTATCAATTGGTTACTGTATCTGATATGTTAAAGTATATAGAAGATAAAAAAGAAGACAAGATATAAATCAATACAATGGGGCAAGATATTTTTTTGCTCTTGCTAATGGTTAAAAGGAATACAATACCCTAGGAGAGTCTTTGCTTTCCTAGGGTATTGCTTTTAGGGATTAAAAACGGTAAAATTACATTTTTATCATGCTTTTGGTTATAAATACATTGCATTTAGAGGAAAATATTATTTTATTAGAGAAGTTTACATGGCTATAGATGCAGCCATTATCAATGGAGGAGGCTATGCATTGATCCAAAAAACAGAATTCCCCAATGGTTTAACGCTTTTGTCTGAGGATATTGCCCAAGTACGTTCAGTGGCAATCGGAATATGGGTGAACGTGGGTTCCCGGGATGAAATGGAAGAGCTGGGCGGTGTATCACATTTTATTGAGCATTTGTTGTTTAAAGGCACGGAAAAGCGTTCAGCTAAACAAATTGCCGAAGCTTTGGATGCTGTGGGGGGACATTTAAATGCCTTTACCACCAAAGAATGTACCTGTTATTACGCCAAGGTATTGGATGAGCATTTTCCCTTGGCCTTGGATGTTTTAACAGATATGCTTTTTGAATCTAAATTTTCTGCTGAAGATATTGATCGGGAAAGAAATGTGATTTTAGAAGAGATTAAAATGTATGAAGATGCCCCGGATGAATTGGTGCATGATATATTTGCTGCCACTTTATGGGAGGGGCATGTATTGGGCAAGCCTATCATTGGACAGGAGGATATTATCCGTTCAGTGGATAGGGAAACGATTTTAGCGTATTATCGCCAATATTATGTGCCTCGGAATATGGTGATTGCTGTGGCTGGCCATATTGATCATGAAGTGGTAAAGGAAGCAGTCTGGGGGGCTTTTGCACAACAAAGCGGCGTTGCGCCTATAAAAAATTTATTGCTTCCTGAACCCAAAATAGGGGTTTCCTGCAAAAACAAAGATACAGAACAAATTCATTTGTGTATTGGAGCGCCGGGATTGCCCTTGGGGCATGAAAACATCTATGTATTTCAGCTTTTGAATACCATTTTGGGTGGTGGTATTAGCTCCAGGTTGTTTCAAGAGATTCGGGAACAAAGGGGCTTAGTCTATTCTGTGTATTCTTACCACAGTTCTTATCATGATAGTGGGGTTTTTTGCATTTATGCTGGATTATCCAAACAAAATGTGGAGCCAGCTTTGTCTTTGATATTAGGGGAGATTGAAAAGGTTCTTCAACATGGAGTAACAGCGGATGAGTTAGGACGGGCCAAGGAGCAAACCAAAGGCAATTTGCTTTTGAGCTTGGAAAGCGTGAATACCCGCATGAGCCGGATGGGGAAATCCCAATTGTATTTAGGCAAAGTGTTGCCCCCAGAAGAGGTTTTATCCAAGGTGGAGCAAGTAAGCCAAGAAGATATCCTGGCTTTAGCCAACGCCATGTTGACCCTTGATAAGTTTTCCATTGCCAGTGTAGGCCCCTGGGATGATTGTGAGCTTTTAAAAACTGCTTTGCGCAAAAGGATATGATACCTTGGTTTGCGAAAGGGGCCGTTTCATCTATTTGCTAGTTTGTAAAATAAAAAATCGGGTTATCTAAAAAGAGATGTGTAAACATCTTTTTTTTGATTTTTATGCAGAAGCAAGGATTTTCTCACCTTCATTTGTTTTAAATAAGATGAAAAAATAAACCTTATTTGATGCCTTATGGAAGTAAAAGAAGAAATGGGCATAAAGTCTATTCTTGTCCCATAGAATGGTAGCGGGGGTGAGGTAGATGGTAACGCTACTAATGATTGCTGTTGTAGTGCTTCTGGTGGTCCTTTCGTTGCGGGAAAGAACCAGACAAAGGATAGGGAAGGAACGGGCATGGGATGGTTCGGAAACCCGAACTTCGCCTCTTTCCCAAGCTTTGACCAATATGATCGGTACTGCTGGGGGTATTTATCTTTCTTTGGTCATGTTATTTTCTTTTATGGAAATTGATATGCCGGCCAAGATTCAATTCCTGCATATGGAATTAGAACCTCTGGCGGCAATATCTTTTGTATTGGCTATTTTACAGCCCTTTGTTTTAAAAATATGGCAGCTCAAACACAATTAGCAACTTGTGAATAGCAAAATAGATGGGGTGAAAAGTCATGCGTATGGGTGAATTGGCGGGAAAGGAAATCATCAATATAGGCAATGGTGTAAGGCTTGGAGTGATTGGCGAAAGTGATATGAGCATTGATGTGGAATCCGGGGATATAAAAACCATCATTTTACCCCGCAGGGGAAATATTATGAATTTTTGGGTGGAAAAACAACATATGATTATTCCTTGGGAAGCAGTAAAAAAAATAGGCCATGAGGTCTTAATTGTGGATCTTGACCAAGGGCATTTGAATTTTAAACGCTACAATGTATAAAATGTAAAAACAATACTGTATGCTAAGAATAAAAATGTAGATTGCCAGGGATATCAAGTATGATACTCAAAAGAGCTGCCTTAGGGCAGTTTTTTTATGGTGTTTAGGGGCCAAAAAAGGCGAAATAACCATTTATCCTTGACATATTGTCAGCAATGTATGAAAATTAAGGATACACATTTTAAGTGATTCGTGCATAGACTGTCTGTTATGCAATGGGACAGGCAGGGCAAATGAAGCTCCCGGAAGGAGGGAATACGGCGATGATATCGCCGATTGCTGATGATAAGATTACTTGTGAGCGGCGCTGCAGGCAGAATGGGTCGAGAGGTCATGAAAACTGCTTGGGCTGCCAATGATATAGAATTGGTGGCTGCAGTGGATCCCCTGGCAGGGGGAGAAGATATTGGGATATTGATGGGTATGGGTTCCCTAGGCCTAAAGGTTGAGCCAGAATTGGCTAGGGCATTTGAACAGGCAAAGCCTGATGTGATGGTGGATTTTACAACACCTCAAACAGTATTCAACAATACAATATTTGCCTTAAAGCACCAAGTTCGTCCTGTAGTGGGAACTACAGGATTAAGCTCTGATGAAATCGCGCAATTAAAGGAGATTTCCAGTGCTTCAAGGCTTGGTTGTATTGTTGCCCCTAATTTTGCCATTGGGGCGCTTTTGATGATGCGGTTTGCAGCAGATGTATGCAAGTATTTGCCCTATGTGGAGATAATTGAAATGCATCATGACCAAAAATTGGATGCCCCTTCGGGGACAGCCATTAAAACAGCGGAGATTATCAATGCAAAACGGGGCAATGTACAGCAGGGTTCTGCGGTGGAAGTGGAAAAAATCCCAGGCTCCAGAGGCGGGGATTATAACAATGGTATTCGGATTCATAGTGTGCGTTTGCCAGGTTTGGTGGCTCACCAGGAATTGATTTTTGGCGGTGTGGGTGAAACCCTGACCATCCGTCATGATTCTATTTCCCGGGAATCCTTTATGCCAGGGGTCTTATTGGCTGTGCGTAAAGTGATGGAGTTACAAGAAATGGTTTACGGCTTAGAAAATATTCTTTTGGATTGATTTGGGGCTAGACCATGGAATATGTTGGATCCCCCTTACATAGAACCTCTTCATAGCACTGCTCATATATTGGTGGTAAATATGAACGAAGGTCAAGAGGAGGGTGTACCGGTTATGCAGCCGGACTTAAGCGGAATCAAAGTAGCTGTTCTTTGTGGTGATGCCAGGGAAATTATTCTGGTGGAGCGATTGGCGGCACTGGGAGCCTTGGTCAAAGTGGTTGATTTGCCTGTGGCAGAAACGAACAATATCAAAGTATACCAAAGTCCGGTGGAAGGGCTGGCAGATGTGCATGCTGTTATTTTACCTGTTCCTGGGATCAATGATCAAGGAGAGATATATACAGCTTATGGTGAACAACCGTGGATTCTATCAGCAGATTTGTTCACGCATCTTGCGCCCAATACCCCGGTGTTTGTGGGTGCAGCCAAACCGCGTTTAAAAGAGTTGGTGCAAAAAGCTGGTTTGGTGTTGATTGAAGTGATGCAACTGGACGAAGTGGCAATATTGAATTCCATTCCATCCGCAGAGGGTGCCTTGCAACTGGCCATGGAACAGACGGATATCACAATTCATGGTAGCTGTACCATGATTTTAGGTTTTGGGAGAACTGGTATGACTTTGGCCAGAATGACCCATGCTTTAGGGGCCCATACCATTGTGGTTGTCAGAAATTTTGCCCAAAAGGCCAGAGCCCAGGAAATGGGTTTTATCGTGATGGATTATCAAGAAATGCTTCAAAAACTGAACCAAGTTGATATCATTTTCAATACAGTACCAGCCATGGTTCTGGATGAACCAGAGCTGGCGATGGTTTCCCCGCAAACCTTGATTGTGGATATTGCTTCAGCTCCAGGAGGCATCAATTTTAAAGCAGCAAACCAAAAGGGGATTCATGCAATGCTGGCCCCTGGTTTGCCTGGAAAGGTTGCCCCTAGGACTGCAGGTAACATTTTGGCAGAGGTGATTCCAAGGCTGCTGGCTGAACATATGGCTACCCACTAACTCCAACTGACTTTCGACAACACGGGGGTGCTGTCGTATGAGGTTGAAGGATTTAAAGGTTGGCTTTGCTGTTACAGGCTCTCACTGTACCCTGGATGAAGCGATATTGCAAGTAACCAATCTGGTAGAGGAAGGGGCAGAAGTATTTCCTATTATTAGCTGGTCTGTGGATCGGTTGGATACCAGATTTGGGACAGCAGGTAAATGGAAAGAACAGCTAGTGAAATATAGTGGTAAGGAATTGATCAACAGCATTGTGGGAGCAGAGCCAATAGGTCCCAATCAGATGTTTGATATATTGGTGGTAGCGCCTTGCACAGGAAATACATTGGCCAAAATGGCCAATGCCATTACAGATACCCCTGTGTTAATGGCCATCAAAGCGCATTTGCGCAACCAACGCCCAGTGGTGGTGGCTGTTTCCACCAATGATGGTTTGGGTATGAATGCTAGCAATATTGGTGTTTTATTGAATAGTAAATATATATATATGGTTCCTTTTGGGCAGGATAGTCCATTGGGCAAGCCAAATTCTTTAAAAGCAAAAATGGATCTAATTGTAGATACAGTTGTTGCCGCAAGGCAAGGACAGCAGATACAACCAATACTGGTTTCTTATTCCTAGCTTTTTATTATTCTAAGATTGGGAGGAATGATCGTTGTCTCAGATTTCCACGGGGGGACATTCCTGTGATTGTGCCCAAGGCACAATCGCCGGGGCATCCCCTGTCAATGTAGTCATTGTCGGTGCTTCGGGAGCAGTGGGGCATGAACTTATCAAAGTCTTGGAGGAAAGAAAGTTTCCAGTGGGACGTCTCAAGCTTTGTGCCACATCCCGTTCTGCGGGGAAAACCATGACTTTTCGAGGGGAAAGTCATGTAGTGGAAGAAACAACACCAGATGTATTCAAAGGAATGGATATTGCTTTATTTGCCGGGGGCGCGGCCAGCAAAGAGTTTGGTCCTGGAGCAGCGGAACAAGGCTGTGTGGTCATTGACAATAGCAGTAGTTTTCGTTTGGATCCCCATGTACCCTTGGTGGTGCCGGAGGTCAATCCCGAGGATGTGCAAAAGCACAAAGGAATCATTGCCAATCCCAATTGCTCCACCATTATCATGGTAGTGGCCTTAAAACCTATTCATGATGCTGTGGGCATAAAGCGAGTGGTGGTATCCACATATCAAGCTGTATCTGGGGCAGGAGCGGAAGGCATTGAGGAACTGACTGCACAGAGCAAAGCAGTGCTTAAGGGACAAGAATATCCGCCCAATAAATTTGCCCATGACATTGCTTTTAATTTAATTCCTCATATTGATGTTTTTCAAGAAATGGATTACACCAAAGAAGAATGGAAAATGGTAAAGGAAACCCATAAGATTTTGCATCATGCTGATATCGGTATTACAGCTACCACTGTGAGGGTGCCTGTGTTCCGCAGCCATTCGGAATCATTGAACATTGAAACCAAGGAAAAAATAACAGCAGCAGAGGCAAAAAGCGTGTTTGCCAAAGCCCCGGGGATTGTGGTCATTGATGATCCAGCGGCTCAACAATATCCCATGCCTTTATATTGTTCTGATAAAGATGAAGTTTTTGTGGGACGCATTCGGGAGGATAATTCCATTGCCCAGGGGCTGAATGTGTGGGTTGTAGCTGATCAAATCCGAAAAGGGGCAGCTACCAATGCCATCCAAATTGGCGAATTATTGATTCAAAAACAGTGTTTGTAATACCTGCTACGATAAAAATAAGTTGCTGCAAGTCATGTTAGGGTTTCATGCTTTTGTCAAGTCACCGCGCCAAAGGCGCGGATAGAACATTCATTTTATGAATATTCTATCTAAAGCGAATGGAAAATAAAAATCCTAAGGTGCGGATGTGAGCAAGATGAAATTTATTGTCCAAAAGTTTGGGGGTACTTCTTTGGCCACCCAGGACTTAAGAGAACAAGCGGTGGCTAGGGTTTTATCCGTATGTGAGCAGTATAGGCCTGTGGTGGTGGTTTCTGCCATGGGGCGTTTGAAAGATCCCTTTGCCACAGATACATTGATCGATTTTGCCCAACATATAAACCGGGATATGGACTCCCGGGAAATGGATATGTTGATGATGTGCGGGGAAATTATTTCTGGCGTTACCTTGGTGGGAACATTTCAAAAATTAGGGCATCCGGCTATTTTTTTAACCGGTGCGCAAGCAGGAATTATCACAGATGCATGTTATAATAATGCCAGGATTTTAAAAGTAAATCCTGAAAACATTGTGCGTTATGCCAAGGAAGGTAAAATTGTGGTGGTAGCAGGATTTCAGGGTATGACAGAGGATGGAGAAGTAACCACCTTGGGCCGGGGGGGCAGTGATACCACTGCTGCTGCCCTGGGTGTGGCCTTGGATGCTGCTTATGTGGATATATATACAGATGTGGAAGGTATTATGACAGCTGATCCCAATATTGTGGAGAATGCTAGAATCAAAGAAATTGTGGCTTATGATGAAATTTGCCAGCTGGCCCATGAGGGAGCAAAGGTGGTGCATCCCCGGGCTGTGGAAATTGTGATGCAAAAAAACATACCCATGCGCATTCGTAGCGTTTGGGGTTTGGGTGTTGGAACCTTGGTTACCAATACCAGTGAAATAGAGAAAGAAACCATTGATATTACCCGGGATCGGATGATTACAGGCATCACCCAGATTCCAGAATTGGCGCAAATCCATATTCATATCCAGGAAAGTACCGATGTTTTGGCCATGAAACAGCGTTTGTTTCAAGTATTGGCAGAGGCAGGGATTAGTCTTGATTTTATCAATATTTATCCTGAAAAGGTTGTATTCACTATAAAGCAACAGCAAGCGGAACAGGTCATCAAAATGATAGAAACCATTGGTTTGGGCGAAATTTCTTGTTTATCCGATTGTGCCAAAGTGGCAGCTGTGGGGGCTGGTATGACTGGCGTACCAGGGGTGATGGCTACCATTGTGGATGCTTTGGCACAAGAGAAAATTGAGATTTTACAAGCCAATGATTCTTATACTACCATTTGGTTATTGGTAAAAATGGAGCACATGGAAAAAGCAGTGCGGGCTTTACACCAATGTTTTCATTTGGCATCATAAAAATGGTTTCAATTTTGCTTTGGTGAATCAGTTGATGGAATTAGACATGAGTGGCTAGGGGATGGCAAAAGAGGTTTCATTGATCTTAGTTTATGGATTAGGGATGGTGAAAAAATTGACAAAAGATTTTGGACGGTTGCTGACTGCCATGGTTACACCATTGAACAAAGATATGTCAGTGGATTATAGCACAGCAGCAAAACTAGCTCGTTTTTTGGTGGAATCAGGTTCTGACGGCATTGTGGTTTGCGGTACCACTGGAGAATCCCCCACATTATCCCAAGAAGAAAAGCTGGAATTATTCCGGGTGGTGCTCCAAGAGGTTGGCGAAAAGGCTGCTGTGGTAGCTGGAACAGGTGGAAATAATACAGCTTCTAGTATTGCCCTTACCCAGGAAGCGGAAAAAATAGGCGTGCATGGAGTGCTATTGGTATGTCCCTATTATAATAAACCTTCCCAAGAGGGTTTGTATCGACATTTTGAAGCCATTGCCCAAAGCACGAAATTGCCGATTATGCTGTATAACATTCCTGGGCGCACAGGGGTTAATATGTTGCCAGCCACTGTGGCCAAATTGGCGCAGATCAAAAATGTGGTTGCGTTAAAAGAAGCCAGTGGGAGCATGGACCAAGTCAATGCTTTATGTCAGTTGCCTTTGCCCGAGGATTTTTCCCTTTATAGCGGGGATGATGCCATGTTGTTGCCCATGATGTCTTTGGGCGCCAAGGGTGTGGTCAGTGTGGCATCCCATATTGCAGGACCAACAATCAAAAAAATGATAGAAGCCTTTGCTGCTGGGGACAATGCTTTGGCTAAACAATTGCAAATCCAGCTGTTGCCTTTGTTTAAGGGCATGTTTATTGCCACCAATCCCGTACCTTTGAAGGCTGCCCTAACGATGATGGGATGGCCTGTGGGGCCTCCTAGGTTGCCGTTGGTTGAAGCTACGGAAGAAGAAAAAGCGTATCTCAAAGAATTGTTGACCAAATTCCATTTGCTATAAATACAGAAGGAGGCTTTGGGGTCTCCTTTTTTTTATCCAAATTTCTGTAAAATAAACTGGAGATAGAATAATAAAATTGTAAATATTTTCCTGGTAAAATTCAATCAAAGTTGGTTTATTGGGAAGAAACTTGGAGCATCCTTTGCAAAGAAGGATTTTTTTGTTTTGTAAAAATGGAAAAACCTTAGGTTGTGGATTGGATAAAAATTGATTATAATAGGGAAGGTAGATTTTCGAGCGGCTTATGTGCCACAGTTTATAATGCCTAATATCCCGCCTTCTTCTGGTAAAAATAGAACAATGGATGAAGCAATGAAGAATTTGGAGGTGCGGGTTTGGCGAAAGAACCAAAACTATCTTTAATTCCCCTGGGCGGTTTAGGGGAAATTGGCAAGAATATGATGGTTGTCAAGTACGGAGAAAATATTTTGATTGTAGACTGTGGACTCATGTTTCCCGAAGAAGAGTTGCTGGGCATTGATATTGTGATTCCGGATATAAGCTATTTGTTGGAAAACAAGGAACAAGTGCGTGGCATTGTGTTGACCCATGGTCATGAGGATCACATAGGCGCGTTGCCCTATGTTTTAAAACAAATCAATGTTCCTGTTTATGGAACAAGGCTTACATTGGGGTTGCTGCTGGGAAAATTGAAAGAAAAAGGAATGGATCGGGATGTTGAGCTGCATACAGTAAAACCCAGGGAGATTGTACGTATCAATCCCTTTAAAGTGGAATTTATTCGGGTATCTCACAGTGTGCCCGATGCAGTGGCCATCGCCATTCACACGCCCATGGGAGTGATTGTGCATACCGGGGATTTTAAACTTGATTTAACTCCTGTGGATGGTGAAGTGACAGATTTTTATCGTTTTGCCCAGCTGGGTGAAAAGGGCGTCATGGCCTTGCTTTCTGATAGTACCAATGTGGAACGGGCAGGGTTTACCCCTTCAGAGCGGGTGGTGGGACAAACCTTTGACGATGCCTTTCGCGCTGCCCAGGAAAGAATCATTATCGCTACCTTTGCGTCCAATGTGCATCGGTTGCAACAAGTCATCAACATGGCTCACAAATACAATCGCAAAGTAGCGGTGGTGGGCAGGAGTATGGTCAATGTGGTGACAGTAACCAGTGAATTGGGGTATATGCATATCCCTGAAGGAACAATGGTGGAACTGGAAGAAGCGGCCAAACTGCCAAAGGATAAGTTGGTATACTTGACCACTGGTAGCCAAGGTGAGCCCATGTCTGCGTTAACCCGCATTGCAATGTCTGATCACCGACAGGTGGAAATTTTGCCAGGGGATACAGTAATCATTTCCGCCACACCCATCCCAGGGAATGAAAAGTTAGTGGCTCGTATTGTGGATCAGCTGTTTAAATTAGGCGCTCAAGTGAGCTATGAATCTTCTTCCAGTATCCATGTGAGCGGCCATCCCAGTCAAGAGGAATTAAAATTAATGATTCGCTTGACCAAGCCGAAGTTTTTTATGCCAGTTCATGGAGAACATCGCATGTTGGTAAAGCACGCCCAATTGGCCAAGGAGATGGATATTCCCTCAGAACGCATTTTTGTGGCTGAAAATGGTCAAATCCTTGAGTTTACCCGTAGATCCGGTCGTTTTGCCGGCAGGGTAACTGCTGGGAGGGTATTGATTGACGGTTTAGGCATTGGTGATGTGGGCAATATTGTGCTCAGAGACAGAAAGCAGCTTTCTCAAGATGGAATTTTGATTGTTGTGGTCACCATCAATAAGGAATCAGGAACAGTGGTGGCTGGTCCTGATATTGTATCCAGAGGCTTTGTCTATGTTCGGGAATCAGAGATATTGCTGGAAGAGGCCAGGGGAAAGGTAAAAGAAGCATTGGATAAATGCTTAGGAAAAGGAATATCCGAATGGTCTACCATTAAGTCCCAGGTTCGTGATGTGCTGGGCAAGTTTTTATATGAAAAAACCAGGAGAAGGCCGATGATTTTACCAATCATCATGGAGATATAAAAAATAAAAATACACGGGCAGCATTTGCCCGTGTATTTTTTTGTGAAAGAAGCATACTAAATAATACATTTTTAGGCACAGTAGTTTGCAGCGTGCCTTTTTAAGACCTGGATGTAATGAAAGGTGACTGAATGCAAGGATGAATAAATGACATACAAAGGGTTGATATTGTTGGGAAAGAGGGAATGGGAATGACAGATATAACTAATGATAAATCGTTTTACCAAAGGCATACTGGGGATTTGGATCCTGATCCTACGGTAGTACCTGGGCATTATCCCGATGAACCGGAGGAGCCAGAACATTCTGATGATGAAGATTGTCCCCCAGGTACTGTACGACGCGTGCAGGGAAAGGCCAAGAATGGCGGCATGGAGGCCTTAAAGGAATTGGGATCCAGTCCTTTGCCTGAAATCAAAAGCAGCATTCATTGTCTCAGCATTGTGGGGCAGATTGAAGGCCACTTGGTCCTACCGCCGCAAAATAAAACTACCAAGTATGAGCATGTGATTCCCCAATTGGTGGCTTTGGAACAAGCGGATGAAATTGAAGGGGTTTTGATTATTTTAAACACTGTGGGGGGCGATGTGGAGGCTGGGCTGGCCATTGCAGAGATGATTGCCAGCATGTCTAAACCCACGGTATCCATTGTCTTGGGAGGCGGACATAGCATTGGGGTTCCCATAGCCATTGCCACGGATTATAGTTTTATCGCAGATACTGCCAGCATGACCATTCATCCCATTCGGCTCAATGGTTTGGTCATCGGGGTGCCTCAAACCTATGAATATTTGGATAAAATGCAAGATAGGGTGGTTCGTTTTGTAACCATGCATTCCAGAATGACAGAGGAAAATTTTCGGGAATTGATGTTCCGTACTGGTGAATTGGCACGGGATATTGGAACAGTTTTAATTGGCAAAGAGGCGGTGGATAAAGGGCTTATTGATGAAGTGGGAG
>CATZDY010000036.1 GCA_958417755.1 uncultured Peptococcaceae bacterium | reverse complement strand
ATCATAGGCGTCACCCCCTTTACAGGGAAGTGACTGACCACCAAGCGGTAACTCCTCTGTTATTTTACCACAGCAATTCCACCCGGGGAAACCCTTTTTTAAACCATATTGGCAGCAGGGCATAGGTGACTGGAATCAGATTCTGGCTCACGGTAACTTACCGTCCCCTGGCGCCCTAAGTCAGCCTTAGTATATGAATAGTGTCGTGTTTCACGACGTTAATAGTACTAGGGCTATAACGAAACGTTATACACCTTCGACCACGAGTGGGTGAAAAAGGGGGGTAACTATTATTTACCCCCCTTTATTTTGACCCTTTACAGAGTAATTTAACGTTAATTTTAGTTGGCTTCAGATGAGTAAACAATCCTTGAACCCCTTTAAAATAAAGGGCTTTTGATTCTTATTTAGCTGTATTATATGTAATCTGTATAATTCAAATCTCTCCATCTCCGCCAAAACGGACAAACCTGTTTTTATAGCATGGTTTGTCCGTTTTTTATGCATAAAATACGCTGAAAGTTACTAAAAGCAGGCTAATAAAATATATAAACCATTTTGTTTTTTAAATATTAATATAGGGCTAAAACGTTTTATTTTTAAATTCAAACTTGTTCATTGATACAAAAAACCATATTGAATTGGCTTATTTTTAATAATAACTAAAAGATATAAGGCATTGTATTTTAGCTAATTGGCTGTAGTAGTTGTTTTTGTTCTATTATACAATCGTTTTTTAACTTAACCATAAGTTTTTATTGCCCCAATCAAAGCATTTGAGTTCCAATCAACCATTACGGCTACATTCTCTTGAATCTTGAGAGGTATTTTTTTATGTTGTCCATAGGGTTTGATCCCAATGATTACTTTTTTCATACGTACAGCTTCATCAATTTGGTAATCTAATAAAAAGCTGTAAGGATAATACATATCACAAACAATGAGAACTATATTAGCTGAAGTGATTTGTTTTGTTAATACTTCTTTGGGTTTTAGATTAAGGGGATCAGCATCTGGAACACTATATTTTTTCCAATGCAAATCTGAGTCATTTAACCAATTTATTATGGTGTTATAATTTTCATCATATTCCCATACATGACTGATAAATATATGATATCTTTTAGATAACTGGTATGTTGTGGCCATAAAAATTCCTCCTTTAGCACCAAGAAGTGCAACGGAAAATTACTACACCATTTATTTTTGTAAAGGGATAACATTATTTTGTATCATTATATACCAAAGTGTTGGTATGTTCAAATTTAGCAATTTAACAATATATTTTCATGACTGGTTAACATGTAGTATGATTTATTTTGGATTTTTAGTCATAAGGGATTTTAAAGCAGTAGAATTAATTATATTAACAAATTTTTATTAGCAGGTTTCTGAAAGGCATTTAATACAACTATGGCCGCATCCTTGCCGCCATTCGTGGTGTTTCTCCATAAAGTGATTAATTCTGCTTCTGCATGTGTAAGTTCGCTTGATAAATTTTGCTCAGAAAAAGCATTGAAGGACTCAACATGATAGATATTACAAAGGGTTAAAAACATTTCTGTATTTGGTTGGTCACTTCCATTTTCCCAATTGAGAATGGTTTCATTGCTTTTGTTAATAATTTGTCCAACTTCTTGAATCGTAAGCCCAGCTATTTCTCTGCAGTATTTTAGAAAAAATGCTATTTTTTGACGTGTCTCATTGACTTCCAATATTTCACCTTCTCTATGCATTATATTTGATTTTTTTCTTTTAAATGAAAATTTATGATATACGACAAAAGTATAACATGGCAAGGAACAATGTCAAGAAGAAGCAAAATTCTTTATGAATAAAATATGAGAAGGGAAATCAATGAATTCATTAGGCAATATGTGATTGTTATCATAACTGTGGTAAATGAGATATCATAAACACTATACTTGAAATTGCATTTTATTTTGAACTATATCAAAAATATGCTTTAAGCATATTGGATAAAATTCCATACATTTAGTTTTAAATATATAATTAGTTTCAATATATTAATTCTTAGAATATGTTGTTGTTTTAAGCTAATATAGCTAAATATATTCTATTTTAGCTATTCAAACATATAAAATGATTATAAGGAAGTGAAATAGTGTGCCGCAAATTCTTGACAAACATTTAGTATCAGCTGGTGGCCTTTAAGGTTTGGATGAATACCATCTCTGCAAAACAGAGTATGCATATCTTTTCTTTTCAAAAAAGCGGAACGTAAATCAATGATGGGACAATGATTTTCCTTTGCTACTAATATTCCTATATGAGAATACAATTCTTGAAAACGATAAATATGTTGCAAATCCCCCTGCAGCCATTGAAGAATTGCTCTTTTTTCCATCTCATTTTGGGCGATTCGGTTGAAGTAGCGTTGGGCATCAATGGGAGGTAGGGACATAATAATAGGCTGAATTCCCTTCTGTTTTAAGATATTGATAATTTGCTGATATATTTTTTTAAATTCATTGATAGGTGTATGGGGGGAGTGAGTGCTTTGCGGTGCAGCAGCAACTTCTGACCAATTATAGTCACAATCATTTCCACCAAACTCAAGAACAGCTAGATGAAAATCCAAATCTTTATTTAAACTATTTTTTATGATCCGCTCTCCTTTGGATATAAGACATCCAAACTGTGATTTATTAATAATTCCAAGAGAAAATGTTTCTTCTAATGTTTTAAAATTGTCATTTTTTAAAACAGAATAACGGTCTATATGGTCATGTAATAAAACACGTTTCATGATTGAATCGCCAAAAATATAAATTCTTTGCGATTTATTCATCATATACTCACTTCCATTTTTAAATTCTATTAGACATGTTACAGTAATCAGTTCATTTTTGCTAACACTGTGAAGATATATTATCTTTATTATGCAAGATATATAAATTGTAATCAAGTCTATAAGGTTGCTATAATTAGATTTTTTGCTTATAATTCATTAAAAATAGAACAATATATACTATCAAAATGCTTTGAAAGGTATTTTTATGCAAAAGGAGGAGGGAAAACATGATTTTTATTGATGAAAAAAAATGTATTGGTTGTGGGGCCTGTGTGAAAGATTGTTTTCCTCAGAATTTGATATTAGAAGGAGGGATTGCAGTTGCAAAAGTAAATACGTGCTTAAGATGCGGACATTGCGTTGCAGTGTGTCCAGAAAATGCAGTTTCTATGTCGGATTATCCCATGGAAGAAGTACAGGAATACAATAAATCAAATTTTTATATTGATCCAGATAATTTACTTAACTTTATTCGGTTTAGACGAAGTATTCGCCAGTATGATGATAAGCCTGTAGAAGATGAAAAAATTGAGCGTATATTGGAGTCGATTTACAGCCACTGCTGGTAATAGACAAGATGTTTCATATGTCATTGTCCAAAAGGAATTAACCCACTATAAAAAATATATTTGGGATAGCTTTCTTGCATTAGCACAGAAAACGATGGAGAAAGAATGTGAGGATAAGGAAATAAATCAACATTATGCCCCTCTTTTAGCAAATATATGTGAACATTATCAAAGGGAACCCAAGAGGAAGGATAAACTATTTTTTCAAGCCCCTGCCATGGTTCTGGTCCTGGCGGATACTCCCATTGATGGTGCATTAGCCTCTTCTACAATGGAGCTGATGGCCAATGCACAGGGTTTGGGGGTATTATTTAGTGGATTTATTGTAAAGGCCATTCAAAACAGCCAAGAAATAAAACGTAAATTAAAAATTACTGATACCAAACAATGCATTAGTTGTATGTTAATAGGATATCCTAAGGTCACATATAGAAGAACTGTTCCACGTAAAGTTGTAGAGGCTTTATGGATATAAAATTAAGGAATCCTTTGTTCATGGGTAAGCAACTATAAGACAATCGTATTTAAATAACGTTTTTGTAATTTATTGATAAAATACAATGTTTTAAAATAAACTTCGAATAAAAGTACTTGGTGTTATAAAATGCAGAAATATGTCAAAGGTAAAAAAGGAAAATTATTAACTGGTTTTTTTATAATGCATATGGAGCAAAACAATAGATTGCTTGCTAATCATTATATTCGGATTTTGTCCGAATACCAAGTTAATATTGCAACAAATGACTTGAAGGATTTTTTATAAAATGATTGTGATAATTAGTGCATATACTGGAGAGTCTTATAAAAATGCATAATGATTAGCATGCTTGAATGAAAGATAAATGATAAAAATGTCGCATAAGTTTGTAGAAAGTAAAAATAATATGGTGAAAATACAAATCTGCTGTTGATTTTTACAAAGAATATGAATTTATTAAGGAAATATGTCTTGTTTTTTTATCTTTTGAATTGTATAATAAAGGAAAGCATCCTTCATAATATACTGTTGTAAAATAAATTAACTAGAAATGGATGACGACGAGTTGTACTAGGATGAGTTATAGTAGGAAATGATTTTCAGTATATTATGCTTTTGAAATGCATGAAGAAAAGATGCTGATTAAACAGGAGAAGTATCTTGTTGTAGCAAGTGAAGGTTTAATTGGGTTATCGTTAAGATGAAAGTTGCGTAGTTGTTGTGTAATGTGATGGAGGTAAAAATGCATTGTTCCTTTGCGCAGGGATACAATGCATTTTTTTTATGCTTAGGGTTTAATATATTTGACGTGGTATATATGGTTTTTAGTTTTAGAAGATGCCCCAATTGTCTTTTCTATAAATACATGGTCTTTGGGAAAACAAAAGACCATGATAATGCATAAGTATATCATAAATGGATATGAACAATCATTATTTTATGAGGGATTTATAGGCTGGGATTGCTGTAGGGTTGTGGTCTTGCTATGTTTTCCGTAATAGATAAGGTATGATACAAATCAATACAATGATTGCCATAATCATTATAGCCCCTATATCCAAGGTTAGGAATAAGAAATCCTTGTAAGTATGGACCAATACCGATTCCTAAATCTAAAAAAAGTGGATGTAGCCAAACCAACACGATGGGGAGGAGAAACTGTGAGGGCAAATGCCTGACCATTGGTCCTAGACCTATCAATGCGCCGGCTACTAACAAAGCAAAGTTATGATTTGTTTGACTTAACAGTAAAAGGCCTCCTGCATAAAGTAAAAGGGCAGATACATGATTATTTTATGAATCAAGGGCTGTTGTGTTTTGTGTGGTTTTAGCTTTGCTGTTTTTCCCACATAAGAAGTGATAAGGAATGATGCAAATCAGTATAATGATTGCCATGATCATATATAATCCCCTATATCCTGTGCTGGGAATTAACAAGCCTTGTAAATAGGGACCAATGCCGAATCCTAAATCCAAGAAAATAAAAAAAGTGGATGTAGCCAAACCAATACGATGGGGAGGAGAAACTTTAATGGCAAATGCCTGACCATTGGATTGAAAGTTTCCAGCTCCTAGACCTATCAATGCGCCAGCTATTAACAAAGTAAAGCCATGGTTTGTTTTGCTTAACAGTAAAAGGCCTCCTGCATAAAGTAAAAGGGCGGGATACATTATGATATTTGGTCCTTTTAAATCAAAAAGTCGTCCTGCAAAAGGGCGGGAAATTAAATTGACCAAGGCATAAATGACAAAGAAGAAACTGGCTGTTTGTACGAGATTGATTTCCGTAGCATAAAAGGAAAGAAAGGAGATAATACTGGAATAACAAAATCCGGACACCAGTATAAGAAGAGATATGGAAACAGCCTTTGGTTCAATAAAGTGAGTGATAGAGAATTTTTTTGTTTCCTGGCCTTGTTTTTTGCTTTGTAATGGCGGGGGAATTTTTAAAAATAATGAGACTAAGAAATTGGAAACAGCTAAAACAAAGCATACCTGAAAAATGACTGTGAATGAAAATTGATGACTTAAATATAAACCGAGGAAAGGACCGATGGCAGTGGCTAAGATGACACTTAAACTATAAATGCCTATTCCTTCCCCTCTTCTGCCGGGAGGAATTATCTGGGCCACCACAATGCCAGTTACAGTGCTAATCATGCCATATGCAAAACCATGAAATAGACGGTTAAAGATGAGAAAAGATAAATGATTAGCAATAAAGTAGCATAAAACAGAAAGAAGCATGAAAATGAAACCCGCATAAAATACCTTTTTGCGACCAAGGGTATCCAAATATCTTCCAATAAATAACCGACCAAATAAGGTTCCTATAATAAATATGCCTGCCACTAAACCAGCTTCGCTGGTTGAAGCTTGAAATTGATTCACTGCATACATGGCCATTGTAGCGATTAATAAGTAATAAATTAAAGTTAAAAAAAAGTTGATGGAAGAGGCAATAATAAAATTTTTAGTCCATAATTTTTCTTTGCTTAGGTTCATGATTATATCCTTTTTTTTATGATATTTTTCCGTATATCTTGCATAACACGTATGGCATTATTTTGTTCTTGTTCAGAAATATTTTCTGTGATTTTTCGGGCATAATCACGGATTTTGTTTTGAATTGAGTAGAAAATATCTTCACCCAAAGGGGTTAGACGAATTCTTTTTTCCCGCTTATCTTTGCCAGGGATTTGCTCTATATATTGTAATTCTTCTAAGCGATTGATTGTTCGGGTAATGGTTGGTTTTTCTACATATAAATACTCGGAAATTTCTACCAAAGAAATAGTTTCTTTTGAATGAATAAAATATAAAGCTGACCATTGGGCACTGTATAAATGAAAAGGCGCTTAATTCACTGGTAAAAGGACGATATAAAAGCATGAATTGGTGGAAATAGTTTGGATAAGGCATATTCATCTCCTTTTCTAGAAAAATTGAAAGCTAAAAACAATAGTTACCATGGGTAACTATATTGTTTTTTATTAATTCTGTCAAGTGAGAAATAAAAAAATATTTAGTTTTTTGAGATAGTAGTATATAATAATTAGGTAAAAATTTTGATGGTATTGTTGTGAGGACAGAAGCATTTTTCAGTCTATTTCAAATATAGAGGTTAAGTTATTTTGTGTTAATATTTTATAGAGGATAAATGATGCTAATCAGGTGCTGGATGATTGGATATCTAAGGTTTAAAAATTTTAGAACATGAGAAAGCGTCTATTTTTTAAGAATAAAACAGACGCTTTTTTGGTTGAACCCCTGTATTGATTTAATAACTGTTTAATTGATAGTATCAATATAGTCAAATCCCCAGTTGAAAAGGCCTTCCAAAGCAGGCAATAATCTTTGGCCAACATTAGTAACTGCATATTCAACTTTGGGAGGGACAACAGGATATACCTTACGGGTAATAACGCCGTCCCGTTCTAAATCCCTTAGTTGAGCTGTTAGTATAGCTTGACTAATACCAGGGATAGACTTTTGTAATTCATTAAAACGCATAATTCCGTTTTTTAATTTAAATAAAATGACTATTTTCCATTTACCACCTAGCACTTTTTGAATAATAAGAACTGGACATTTAAGGGGATCTTCCTTGCCTGGACAGTTGTTTCTTATGGTAATACATTTTTCACCAAAATCTCCTGCCAGGCAAGAATTGCGTACGCAAGTACTTTTTTGCATGAAAATATCCCCTTTCAGTTATTTTATTATGATATAGTAAAAATAATAAACTTACTTCTTATAATAAATGATTGTACTATATTAATACTGTAAATACAAGGGAGGAAAATTGCTGACCCAAAAACAGTGACATTTAAAGGGAATAAAAATTGATATTTTTAGAGGAATTTATGCATTAATGGAAAACATCAATTATGAATATTTATAAATTCTAAACATTGTTTTTCTTTTGAAAATAATTGGCTATTGATAGGGTTGTCGGTATAATAGGGAGAGGTGCCCAATGGGTAAGTATTTGGTGAATGTGGTTGAGGAAACAGAATCGTTAAACCTATTCGGTTTTTGGAAAACATCATCAAATGATAGGAAGAATCATAATCTTGACGATTTGCTGCAAAAATATTTTTCGAAAATTGGGAAAAAGGGAATGCAAAAATTTCCTTATTTTATCATATCCAATCATGATGAAAAAACTCAGGAATCCAAATTATTCGTGGGTGGCTTTACCCAACATGCTGGTTTGGATACAGCTGTGCTTGCCAAAGGAAGATATGCTATTATCCTTGTAAAACCAAGGTTGAAAACATTCTGGCATGAGGCGATTCACAAAACGAAAGATTATTTTTATACTGAGTGGTTACCTCATTCAAAATATGTTTCTCTACAGACGCATTACGAATATCATAACATGAAAACAATAGCTAGCTCACCTCAAATGGAAATTGGTTTTGCAATAGAAAAAAAATGCATGAAGGAGGAATGTGGTAAGGATTGGCTGCCAATGATTGTAAACCCATATTCAGTATTTAATCTTTTAAATAAGAATAGAAAGAGAGGTTTTTAAATGAGTCGCTATATCAATGAATATCAACAAAAATTAGTGTCAGCTGATGAAGCAGTAAAAGTTGTTCAATCTGGAGATTGGGTGGATTATAGTCACTTTGTTTGTACTCCTAAAGTATTGGATGAAGCCTTGGCTAGGCGTAAAGATGAGTTGCAAAATGTAAAAGTAAGGGGCTTAAATGCATCGCATCCTATACAAGTGGTACAAGTGGATCCCACGCAAGAACATTTTATTTATAATAACTTTTTCTTCAGTGGCTTGGATAGAAAAATGCACGACCAAGGACTGGCTTTTCATATTCCCTTATGTTATGGGGAAATGACCAGTGCCATTGAACAAGGATTATATCCCTCTCCGGATGTAACGATGGTGGTTACCACCCCTATGGATGAACATGGGTATTTTAACTTTAGCGTATCCAATTCCTATGAAGGTATTTTGTGCGAAAAGGCTAAATATGTTATTGTAGAGGTAAATCATACGATTCCCCGTTGTTTGGGTGGAACAGGAGAAGGGATTCACATTTCTCAAGTAACCCATATCGTGGAAGGGGAGCACCAACCTTTAAAAGAATTACCTTCAGTGGCTGCATCGGAAATAGATGTTGCCATTGCTAAATTGATTGTGGAAGAAATAGAGGATGGGGCTTGTTTGCAATTGGGTATAGGAGGGATGCCTAATACTGTAGGTAGCATGTTAGCTCAGTCTGATTTAAAGGATTTGGGTGTGCATACGGAGATGTTTTGTAATGCATATTTGGATTTGTTTGAGGCAGGTAAAATAACTGGAAATAGAAAAAATTTGGATAGAGGAAAAATGGTATATACCTTTGCTATGGGGGATAAACGTTTATATGAATTTTTACATAATAATCCTGCCTGTGCTTCCCATGCTGTAGGATATACGAATTCAGTGGATGTCATAGCCCAAAATGATAAACAAGTGGCGATTAATAATGCCATTGAAATTGATTTATATGGACAGGTTTGTTCCGAAGCTGTGGGCCATCGGCATATTTCGGGCACTGGCGGGCAGTATGATTTTACCTGTGCCGCAGGTCGTTCCCGGGGAGGAAAACCTTTCATCTGTTTAAGTTCTACGAAACAAATGAAAGACCAGATTCTTTCCCGTATTGTCCCTAATATTACTCCTGGCACACCTGTTACCTTGCCTAGGACATTAGCGCCTTGCATTGTAACAGAGTACGGAAAAGCGGATTTGCGGGGAAAAACCACTTGGCAACGGGCGGAAATGTTAATTAATATTGCTCATCCGGATTTTCGGGATGATTTGATAAAAGAAGCAGAAAAAATGAAAATATGGACCAAAACAAATAAAAAATGATCAGGGGATTGTATTCTTAAATAGTTGACCAATGGATTATATTAGCATTTCAAGGGATGTTTTCTGAAAAGGGAGGGATAAAGATGGATATACATGCATTGGCAAGGCAAGTGAAGGATGCTTCCATGAAGCTGGCTGGACTCAATAGTGAGGTTAAAAATAAGGCCTTGGCACAAATTGCCCAAGCCCTGGATAAACATAAAGATGAAATCTTACAGGCCAATCAGGAAGACTTGCGTAGAAGCAAAGAGGAAAATATCGAAGTTCCCCTATTAAAACGGTTAAAATTTGATGAAACAAAGATTGATGATGTTATCAATGGGATCAAAAGTTTAATCCAGCTAGATGATCCAGTGGGGAAAACTTTGCTGGCAAGAGAATTGGACCAAGGCTTGGAATTATATAAGGTTACTTGTCCTATCGGAGTGATTGGGGTTATTTTTGAATCAAGGCCGGACGCCTTGGTACAGATATCAACCCTTTGTTTAAAAAGCGGAAATTGTGTATTGTTAAAGGGTGGTTCTGAGGCTAAGGAGACCAATCGTGTATTGGCGAATATTATTAAGCAGGCAACTGAGGAAGCTGGAATCCCTCCCCATTGGCTGGCTTTATTAGAAACCCGTGAAGATGTTAATGGCATATTGAAATTGGATCAATTGATCGATTTAATTATTCCCCGGGGATCGAACGAATTTGTACGGTATATTATGGACCATTCCAGAATCCCGGTTTTAGGCCATGCGGATGGTATTTGTCATTGTTATGTGGATGAAGAAGCGGATATCTCTATGGCTATAGATATTGTTGTGGATGCTAAAACTCAATATGTGGCAGTATGCAATGCGGTAGAGACATTATTGGTTCATGAAAATATTGCAACTGCTTTTTTGCCTAAATTACAACAGGCATTGGAGGCCAAAGGAGTAGAATTACTTGGATGCCCTAAAACTTGTTCCATTATAAAAGTAAAACCTGCCACAGAAGAAGACTGGGGAAAAGAGTATTTAGATACTATTTTATCTATTAAAATAGTATCTGATTTAAATATGGCCATGGAGCATATTAACAAATTTGGTTCTGGTCATACGGATTGCATTATTACTGGCAATCAGGAAAAAGCTTTGCGATTTATGGATTATGTGGACTCAGGCAATGTATTTTGGAATTGTTCCACCCGGTTTAGTGATGGATTTCGGTATGGATTTGGTGCTGAAGTTGGCATTAGTACCAATAAAATTCATGCTCGGGGGCCAGTGGGATTAGAAGGATTGGTTATTTATAAATTTAAACTTTTAGGTCAGGGGCATATTGTTGCTGATTATAGTGATCATGCCAAACATTTTACCCATAAGGATTTAAAGCAATCTTTTTTACAAAATATATAGCCACTGTATCCATTTTATGAATGAAGCAATGGGTTGTAAATGAATATTTGATTCATAGGATACAACATAAAAACAGATTGGGGCTTAGGAATACTATGAAGCCCCAATTTATTATTTTTAGAAAAAGTTTATTATCATGAAAATGAATAATAATTATGTAAGAAAATTGTATCATACAGGATGGTATCTTGATGATGGGAGGGATAGTAAAAGAATGATTAGAGCAAAAAAATTGTTTTTATCTTATTTTTATGGCTTTCAGGCCTTGCATTGTAATAAAATAGCGTGTATAATAGCCTAGTCAAAGTTATATAAAGGTATCGTTATATTTATCCCGGAGAGATGGCCGAGTGGATGAAGGCGCACGCCTGGAGAGCGTGTGGACGGGTAACCGTCTCCAGGGTTCGAATCCCTGTCTCTCCGCCATTTTATTTTGTAGAAATTGGCCGCGCTAGACGGGGAGGTAGCGGTGCCCTGAACCTGCAATCCGCTATAGCAGGGTTGAATTCCTGTCCTAGGGTGTAGCTTGTGAGGTCTGGCTCATGTAAGGGGTGTTGACGATTGGGTCTTACGCGACGAAGGCTCCTGAACCGTGTCAGGTCCTGACGGAAGCAGCACTAAGGGAATCCCTTTGGGTGCCGTAAGGGTGCCTGATCCGAGCCACCTGCAGGGGTAACGCTTGGAAGCTATGATTCGAAGATGGGTGCACGGCCAACTATGATTATAAAGAACTGTTTTTTAACAGTTCTTTATTTTTAATTCAAGGAAAATAAAGTTTCATAAATTCATATATCTTGGCAAGTTTTTAATATTAACAGGAATTTTTGATTTCTGTACTATGTGGGAGTGTTGTTGGATTATGGCCTATAAGGTGTTATATCGTGAGTGGAGGCCACAGAAATTTCAGGAAATTGTGGGACAGGACCATATTACTATTACTATGCAAAATGCTATATGCAATGGACGAGTTGCGCATGCTTATTTATTTTGTGGTCCTCGAGGAACTGGCAAGACAACCACAGCTAAAGTATTGGCTAAATCATTAAATTGCATGAATCTACAAGGGGTTGAGCCCTGTGGTATTTGTGATAATTGTGTAGAAATTCAAGGTGGCACATCAATGGATGTCATTGAAATTGATGCTGCATCTAACCGTGGAATTGATGAAGTACGGGAAATACGGGAGAATATTAAATTTTCCCCTGCCACAGGACGAAAAAGAGTCTATATTATTGATGAAGTACATATGCTAACAGATCCAGCTTTTAATGCCTTGTTGAAAACATTAGAAGAACCTCCAGAGCATATGGTGTTTATATTAGCCACAACAGAACCCCATAAAGTTCCACTAACAATCCTTTCCCGCTGCCAGCGGTTTGACTTCCACCGTATCAGTGATCACGTGATGAGCCAGAGATTACAAGAAGTAGCTAAGGTCACAGGGATTCATTTGGCTGAAAATGCCTTGGGGCAAATTATAAAGGTTGCTGAGGGCGGTTTGCGAGATGCTTTGAGTATGTTGGATCAGGTGGCTTCTTATGGGAATGGGCAAGTTACTTTAGAAAATGTGCATCGTATGTTAGGAACTGTCAACCAAGATATATTGGAGAATTTTACAGAATATATCCTGGCAGGAGAGGCAGGAAAATGTTTGGTATTGTTAGGAGAGGTCTATCAACAAGGACAGGAAATCAAATTATTGGCTGGTGCCTTAGCATCTCATTTACGTGAGCATATGTTAAGAATGGTGGCAAGCCCAGCGGAAAAAAATACATTAGCATTAGACCGCTTGTTAACAATATTAAACCTCATAACCACTGTGGAGCAAGAGATGAAATGGAGTACCCAACCCAGGGTATTATTGGAAGTTGCTTTGGTACGATGTTGTCGGTTTAGCCAGTATGAAACCATGGTACCTACTGAACAATATAGGGATTTGTTGCTTAGAATAGAACAATTAGAGAATCAGTTGTTGGATTTATCCCAAGATATTTCCTTTTCGAATAAACCTGTAGCAGACTCGAATGGGGAGCGAAAAATATCTGTATCAGAGGATACTTTTTTTGAGAAACAGCAGGATATTGAACCCAAAGAAGTGAACAAAGAAGTCAAGAAAACCATAGTGAAGCAACCAAGGCAAGAAAAGCAAGAAGTGGTACAAAGTAATTTGGAGCATCCTGCAGAGCTAACAACAGGGCAAAGGGTTAAACACATAAAAGAACCATTGCAGTATGAAGGGAATTCCCTTGCTTACTTGGGAGAACATAAAGATAATAAGTCTCTTGGGAAAGGCAAAGAATTGGATAACTCTTTATTAACCAAAATCATGGCAAGATGGAAAGATGTTTTGGAATGTATCAATGGCGCTAAAACATATCATAATATTTATTCTTATTTGAGCAAGGGAACAGGGGCTTGGCCTCTGGGGGTTAATGATGGGATTTTGACAGTGGGTTTCTGGAAAAAGGATAGCAATGCCTTATTGGCTTCCAGTATGATGGAATTGGAGGATAATAAGGAACCTTTTCAAAAAATATTACAATCTGTTTGCCAAGAGTCTTTGCATGTGAGGTTTGTGCTAACAGAGGATGAACCGCCACAGCATAGTGAAGTGCAAGCATCAGGTTTGGATATTGATGATGCTGCAAACCTTTTTCAAGGGGAAGAGCAGGAGATTCCAGAGGATAACCCTTTTGATTAGTTGTTGAGGAAAAAGAAGCGTAAAAATTATAGTTTGTATGTTAGATACTTTGGTTATGTTTATGAAAAAGGAGGTTTTGTGGTATGATGGGTGGCAATATGGCCAAAATGATGAAACAGGTTCAGAAAATGCAGGCAGATATGGCCAAGGCACAAGAGGAAATGGGTGCTCGTACTGTAGAAAGTTCTGCTGGTGGTGGGGTTGTAAAAGTAGTGGCAAATGGTAAGCAGGAAATTGTTTCTCTCGTAATACAACCAGAGGCAGTGGATCCAGAGGATGTGGAAATGCTGCAAGACTTGGTATTAACAGCAGTAAATACGGCTTTAGAGCAGTCAAGAGAAATGATGACCAAGGAAATGTCTAAATTAACCGGAGGATTAAATATTCCTGGTTTATTTTAATCATACTGCTTTTTATTAAGGCTTTTTTGGGGTGGGGGAATGGTTGTGCAAGACAATGGTCCATTGGCAAGATTGGTGGATGAGTTTGCCCGGTTACCGGGTATTGGTCCTAAGTCAGCGCAACGTTTGGCTTTTTATATTTTGAATCAACCATTAGAAGTTGCTCGTAGATTGGCAACAGTATTGGTGGAGGCAAGGGAGAAGGCGATCCGTTGTCCTATATGTCATAACCTAACTGATAAAGAACCTTGTATGCTTTGTACAGATCCCAAGCGAAACCAAGAAATACTTTGTGTGGTAGAACACCCCAAAGATGTAATAGCCATTGAAAAATCCAGAAGCTTTAGGGGACTTTATCATGTGCTGCATGGTGCTATTTCTCCTATGAATGGCATTGGACCTGATGAACTGACTGTAAAAGCGCTGTTAAAACGCTTAGAAGACGGTGTAATAAAAGAAGTGATACTGGCTACAAATCCCAATGTAGAAGGAGATGCCACAGCCATCTATTTATCAAGACTATTGCAGCCTTTGTTATTAAAAGTAACTCGTTTGGCTCGGGGACTACCTGTGGGGGCAAGTTTGGAATATGCAGATGAAATAACGCTTTCCAAAGCTTTGGAAGGGAGAAAAGAGTTGTAATTTTTCTTAAAAAGCAAGTGATTTGTTATATGTTAAATATATTTTGCATGGAAAGCAATGCATAAAGGTAAACTATAGATGTTTAAAACCTGTTTTTTAACAGGTTTTTTATTTGAAGATAAAATACCTAGTAATATTTACCTCCTCGTTTCATAAAATTTTCTAAAGGAGGGGGTAAAATGGATTGGAATATTGCTTTATGGATTATGATAGGGTTGAGTATAATTTTTATTTTTGGTACCTTTTTGACCAAGCCATTATTATTCATCGGACGTTTGTTGGTGTCTATTGTGGTGGGA
This sequence comes from uncultured Peptococcaceae bacterium, assembly GCA_958417755.1. Taxonomy (GTDB): domain Bacteria; phylum Bacillota; class Desulfotomaculia; order Desulfotomaculales; family Desulfocucumaceae; genus CATZDY01. Next base: position 8,929 of record CATZDY010000036.1, on the reverse strand, counting down.
ATAGGGTTATTGCTGCTAACCAATGTGCTTTTAGGAAAGTTAGGGATCTCTGTGGCCATTAATGTTGTGACAGTGCTTACAGCAGGGATTCTACATGTTCCCGGCGTGGTTCTGTTGGTAGCTTTAGAAAAATTATTTGTCTAACAGCTATTGTTTTAGGGGCAATTTGTTTTGTTTTTTAATGACCTTTATCGTGATAAAAATATTAAAAATGATTGTAAAAAACTAGATTAATATTTTAAATTTCTATGATTTTATGAGAAAAACAATGTAAAATAAAGATAAAGGTTTTTATTGGACTCTATTTTGATTATGATAATCTTAAGATTGATGGGGTTTGCCGGTGTATATCATATCCGGTTTTCTTTTGTATGAAAAATTTTAGTATGTGTTGTTGTGTAGATATATGCTGTTTTTCGAATAATTCGTTTATTCAATATATTGCTTTGATAGATAGGGGTGAGGGTTCATATTTCCGGTCGAATTGTGGAAGCTTATATAGGAGAATATGCCAGTGGGAAAAGTGAAATCGCAGTGAATCGCGCTGTGATGCTTGCCAACAAGGGACATGTGGTATCTTTGGTGGATTTTGATTTTGTGGAACCTTGCTATACCTTACGTCCTTTAAAAAAGCAGCTTACTGCTAAAGGGATCCAGGTGTTGGCTTGGGAAACCCGGGAAACCATAGGATTAGGAGAGACAGGCAATGTGATTCCTCCTGCTAATCGCTGGGCATTGCGGAGAAGTGGTGATATTATTTTAGATGTTGGGTATGGGGTAGAGGGAGCCCGTACATTGAATTTATTAGAAGGCGCGGATAAGGATCCGGATTTGAAAATTTTGGTTGTCATCAATATATCCCGGCCCATGACTTCTTCTTTACAAGATATTATTTCTTATGTTCAGCAACTTGGCAGGGTGGATGGTTTAGTGAATAATACTCATCTTGGGGATGAAACCACTTTAAAAGTGGTGCAACAAGGGTATAAGATGATTCAACAAGCAGCCAATTCCCTTGGGATACCAGTTGTATCTTCAGTTTTGTGGCATGAAATTGCAGGACAAGGGGAGCAATTGAATGATTTAGGCAATGAAGTGTGGATAATTCAACGTTATATGCCATCTGCACTTTGGTAAGGCTGTTGAACAGTCTGCAAATAGATTTAGGAGGTGTATCATATATGGCAGATAAGCCGATTCAGGGAGAAAAAAGAGTTTTTATGACTGGTAATGAGGTTGTAGCTTATGCAGCTTTGGCTGCAAATGCGGATATTATGTATGGATACCCCATTACGCCCCAGAATGAAATTATGCATTATTGGACCAGAATGGCTCCGAAATATGAACGGGGGTTTTTGCAAACAGAGGATGAATTATCTGCTGGTTTTACCACTTTAGGAGGGGTATTGGCAGGGAAAAAAGCTTTTACCGCTACAGCAGGGCCAGGCAATACTTTGATGCAAGAGCCGTTGTCCATGGCAGAAGCAATGCGCTTGCCTTCGGTTGTGGTTGTACAACAACGGGGTGGTCCTTCCACAGCAACCGTGATTTATTCCCAACAAGAAGTTACAATGACTGCTTTAGGTGGAAATGGTGAAGGGTTACGCATTGTATATTCCACATCCAGTCACCAGGAACTTTTTGATTATACCATCAAGGCCTTTAATACAGCTTGGCAATATAAATTTCCTACTTTTGTCTTAGGTGATGGTTATCAAGCTAAAATGAGGGAGTCCCTCACTTTGTATGATCCTGAAGAAAAGGGAATAAACTTGATTCCACCAGAAGTGTATTTAGGGAAACCAGGGGTTCCTGGTGTAGATAGAGCACCGGCTCAATATCGGAATACATATAATGTAGAAGAAGAATTATATGATGTGCTAAAAGGTTATTTTGATGATTACGAGAAAATGGCTCCACAAGTAGCGGAGTGGGAAGGCTTTGGCCTGGAAGATAGTAAATTGGTGGTCATATCCCATGGTATTGTTTCCAGAGCCTGTAAAGAAGCTGTGCAAGATCTGCGGGAAGCTGGCATAAAGGTAGGGTACTTTAGACCCATTACATTGCGTCCATTGCCAGTAAAACAATTGCAAGAAGTGGCTTCTCATGCTGATAAATTTTTGTTGGTAGAGTCAGCCAATGGGCAAATGGGACGATTAATTAAGGAAGCTGTTTATGGTTCAACAGTGGAAATGTTAACCTTGTATAAGCCTGGTGTGGGGATTACTTCAGAAGAAGTATGGCAGCGAATCAAAAAAATAGTATAAAAATTTAGTTTATAGTGTGCGGGATTTTATCCAAGAATTTATATTGTGATTGGAATTGAAAGGAGGCTGTTTCATGACTGTACAACCTGCAATGCCCAAGAGCTGGCGTGTAGATACAAAACCTCATAAATTTTGTCCTGGCTGTGGTCATGGATTGGTGCTAAAAGCATTGGGACAAGCCATTGATGAATTGGATATACAGGATCGGGCCATTTTTGGCTGTGATATTGGATGTTCTTTATTATCTTGGGATTTTTTTAATCTTGATACCATTCAAACCCATCATGGCCGTACAACTCCTGTGATTACAGGATTAAAAAGAGCCAACCCTTCTTTAATCGGGATTGCTTATATGGGAGATGGCGGTGGTTATGCCATTGGTTCTCAGCATTTGGTCAATGCTGCAGCGAGAAATGAAAGGATTACTGTGATTTTAGTCAATAATACTCAATATGGTATGACCGGGGGACAGATGGCTCCTACCACCATGCCTGGACAAAAAACTGAAACCACACCCTATGGGAGGGATCCAGATATAACAGGTTATCCCACCCAAGGACCTGAAATGGTAGCTGCTATCACCCGGGACGGTGCCTATGTGGCCCGGGGTACTGTTGCGAATGTGAGACAGTTGAAAGAGTATATTAAAAAAGCCCTTGAGAATCAGATTAATGGCGGGGGATTTTCCTTTGTGGAGGCATTATCCACCTGCCCCACCAATTGGCGTACCAATGCGGAAGAAACTTGGAAATTTGTTGAAAAAGAAATGCCCCAATATTTTAAAATAGGTGAAATCAAAGTTCCCGGTTCCCAACAAGAGGGGGGGAAATAGCCATGGCAAAGGCAGTTAAGATTATATTGGCTGGAGAAGGTGGCCAAGGCGTTCAATCTGTAGCGGAAATTATTGCTGAAGCAGCCAATGAACAGGGAAGGGAAGCCCTGTATATTCCTAATTTCGGCGTGGAACAACGGGGTGGTGTTTCGGTGGCTTACCTACAAATAGGCGATACCACTATAGGGGCGCCAAAATTTCTCACAGGAGATATTGTGGTGGCTTTAAGTGATCGTGCTGTGCATCGTACTTGTCAATATGTTGGACCAGAGACTATCTTTGTATATGATTCCGGAATTCAAGGAGTTGAAGATGTAATTCCTAAACATGCCAAAAAGGTTCTGGCTATTCCAGCCATTGAAGTAGCTAAAACTGAATTGCATCCCAGGGTGTTTAACATTATCATTATGGGAGCAGTCATTAAAGCCACTAGTGTGGTACCAGAAGATAGGGCTAAGGATGCGCTTGAGAAAAAATTGGGAGCAAAATTTGAAAAGGATCCCATGCTTAGAGAATTAAATTACAAAGCCATAGATCGAGGCGCTGAACTCGTTGCTGGGGCGCTTTAAAGGAGGGCTTTTGGTATGACGAAGGATTTTCAAGGACAAACAGTGGATACGGAAAAGGGATGTTGGACCATTTTTCCTGGACTATGTAAAGGCTGTGGTTTATGTATTCAGAAATGTCCCAAGCATTGCCTTGCTTGGTCAGATGTATTGGGAGTGTATGGTACCCCGTCGGTAAAAAATGATCATTCCTTATGCATTACTTGTGGACTTTGTCAAATGTCATGTCCAGATTGCGCCATTGTAGTGGAGAAAAAATAAAGCAAATGTCAAGATAACTTAAGAGCAAACCTTTTGCTTTCGATATGAATGAATGCTAAAAAAGCCTATTGATTGAAAATGAAAAGATGATTGCTAGTGTTTTTTTGTTTGCTGAATAAAATAAAGACATTAAAAACCACTGAATTGTCAAACAAATCAGTGGTTTTATTTTTGCAATAAAATTTTTTGATTATATGCATGCCTTGCAAAAAGAATAACCCATAAATAATTAAAATAGTATGCTTGCTTTAATGAGCAATGAAAAAGGTACCAATTGGTTATTCTATTCATAAGATACCATAGTAGATTATAAAAAAGGAGAATGTTCTTATGTCTGGTGGCAATGTATATGATTTTACCCTTTTCAAAACATGTCTTATATGTGGAAATAAATTAAAGTTAGAGCATGGAATCAAAATAAACAACCAATTTATCTGTGGTTGTTGTGAAGAGGGAATGGTTTTTTCCCATTGTACGGATACACATTATATTTTTTATGTCAATGGATTAAAAAAAATATGGTGTTGATAAGCTTCTCCCAACAGCTCTTTTTTTCTAGCCATCCGAAGGCGTCTATGGGCCAGTTCAATATCTCCTTTGATTTGTTGTAACGTATAGGGTGGTATACCCGTGAGATGGCATATATCCAGATCTGAATTCCCTTTTTGCCATAAATGAATGAGGGAACTTACATTGGTTTGGTATTTTTTAGATAAACTTTTTTCATCAATTTTTATTTTTTTATACAAAAGTTCAGCTCCTTTGTAGTGGCAAGATATTGAGGTGTTAAATTTGAAGTTTTTTTTATTTTGCTTCATTATATAGTAGAGTATGAGGGAAACGCATTGGTAATTTGTGTGCCATGCTGGTTCCTTGTGCCATAGATATGTTACAATATGAATATCTTTTGTATGAAAATAAATAATAAATCTATTTTTACCTTATATTGTAAAATAAATGTATTGGATGATTGTTGTGGCTGCTGAACAATATAATACTCCTTTATTGCAAGCCATTGCCCAGTTTATGCAAATTGATGAGAGATTTCATTTTCCTGGTCATGGTGGTGTGTTGTCAGATGATTTATTTTGTTTGCTGGGTGAAAATACATTTCGTGCGGATTTGACAGAGCTTCCGGGCTTAGATGATTTAAATAACCCCCATGGCGTTATTCAAAAGGCACAAGAATTGGCTGCCAAAGCTTTTGGGGTAAAGCATACTTTTTTTTTGGTCAATGGAAGTACAATAGGTCTACAAACATTAGTATTAGCATACTGTGCTCCTGGCGATAAAATTTTATTGCCTCGAAATTTACATCGTTCTTTACTGGGTGGACTGATATTAAGTGGTGCCCAACCAGTTTTTTTAAAGCCAGATATTGTTCCAGATTTTCAATTCCCTGCAGGTGTGAGCCCAAAAACAGTTGCCCAAGGAGTGGCCTTTTGTCCAGAGGCCAAGGCAATGATGATCATTCATCCAAATTATTATGGGGTGTATGGCAAAACAGCATGGCAAGTAAGGATAGCTGCCCAAATGGGGATACCTGTCTTTGCTGATGAAGCCCATGGCACACATTTGTATTTTCATGGTTCTTTGCCTCCTGGGGCATTGACTTTAGGGGTGGATGCTGCTGTACAAAGCATGCATAAAACAGGAGGCTCTTTAACCCAAACTGCTTTGTTGCATCTGAAAGGGGGAACAATATCCCCGGATGATGTGGCAAGATCTCTATGTCTCTTGCAGACCACTAGTCCTTCTTATCCATTGCTGGCTTCAATTGATGGGGCAAGGAAAAGATTGGCCACCCAAGGAGAATGTATATTACAAAGGAAATTGGAAATGGCCTTTGCCTTGCGGAAGCAATTAAAACAAATGCAAGGGATTGTTCTTCTAGATGAAGAGCAAATGGGTGCTGTGATAGAAGGATTTGATCCTTTACGTATTGTGTTGTCCCTGAAGGGGACAGCCCTAAGTGGCTTTGAGGCAGCGGAAATACTGGCCCAAGAATACAGAATATATGTGGAAATGGCGGATACAAATAACATTATATTGGTTATCGGATTTGGGACACAAGAAAGTCATTGCGAACAATTTTTATGGGCCTTGCAGGATATGTTGGCCAAATATACCAGCAGTATGACCAAAAAAACAGCTGTTTTAGGAGATATGCCTGATGTTTCAATGTGTTTAACGCCTCGGACTGCCTGGTTATCCCCTTCCAGATCAATTCCTTTGGAAGAAACTGCCGGAAAAATCAGTGCTGAGTGGGTGGCAATTTATCCACCTGGTATTCCTGCTTTATTGCCTGGAGAGGAAATTACAAAGGATATGTTGGATTATTTGCGAGAGGTAAAAATGACCAACAGGCATATACAAGGACCTGTGGATAAGAAATTACATCACTTGAAGGTGATTGATGAATGAATGAGCAACATAATCGATTCATTGCATTTGAAGGAATAGATGGCAGTGGTAAGACTACCCAATTGATATTGCTGCAAAATGCCCTGGAGAAACAAGGATATCAAGTTCTTTGTACCAGAGAGCCAGGAGGAACTGTTTTAGGAGAATCTGTACGGAATATTTTGTTAAACAAAGAAATGAATATTGCTCCTTTGACAGAATCCCTTTTGTTTGCTGCCAGTAGAATACAGCATATACAAGAAGTCATAATGCCCGCATTACAAGCAGGGACTGTGGTTTTGTGTGATCGGTATATTGCTTCTACCATTGCTTACCAAGGATATGGGCGGGGGATACCTTTGGCCTGGTTGCAATCTTTGTATGCATTACCAATGACCATTCCATTGCCAGGTATGACCGTTTTGTTGGATATTGAGCCTGTGCCAGGAATGAAAAGATTGAAGGACCTAAAGGATAGATTGGAAGCAGAGAGCATTGCTTTTTTTCAGCGAGTTCGTCAAGGATATTTAACATGGGCTGCCCAAGAAAAGAATTGTATCATCATACCAGCAGAACAAGAAGTGCAAGCTATCCATGGAAGTATTTTAAAACAGGCTGATGCAATGCTGGGGGGATTCCTATGACTGGTGCATTGAAAGATATCGTGGGGCATCAAAAAAATGTTGAGGCAATGACTGCAATGATAGCTTCTGGTCAAGTGGCTCATGCTTATCTCCTGGCAGGTCCACCAGGGGTGGGAAAATCCTTAGTGGCCACAGCTTTTGCCAGGGCCTTGCTTTGTCAACATCCCCTGTCAGGGGATAGTTGCGGTATTTGTCATAGCTGTGGACAAGTGGACAGGAAGGAACATCCTGATTTTGTTGTGCTGGCACCAGAAGGAGCCAGCATTAAAATAGAACAAATTCGTTTGTTGCAAAGAGAAAATAATGCTGGGCCCAAAGTAGGTGCTTGGCGTGTGAATATCATTTTAGATGCAGAAACAATGACTTTAGAGGCAGCCAATGGGTTATTAAAAATATTAGAAGAACCCATGGCAGGTGTAGTATTTATTTTGGTTACCATGAACCTGCAATCATTACTGCCCACTGTCATATCTAGATGTCAACAAATGGTTTTTCAATTCTTGAGCCCCGAGGAAATCCTCTTAGGATTAAAGCAAAATGGCATAGAGCAGCCGGGCATGTTACCTTTGGCCTTGGCGGGAGGTAGTTTGGGTAGAGCCCTGGAATTGGTAAAAGAAGATGGTTTAGTAGAAAGAAATCATATGTTAGCCATTGCCAATCGTTTACTACATGCCAGTATGACAGAAGCATTTGCTATGGTGGAAGAATTAATCGCAGATTCCAGTGGAGGGAGCAAAAAGTCGGGCCAAGATCGAAAGCAATTGATAAGGCAATTGGATTTGCTGCTATTGTGGTATCGGGATATAATGGTGGAGAAGGAATGTGGGGGATTCGCTTATATCATCCATCAAGATCAGGAAAAGGAACGGATTAAAATGTCCCAGCAATATACCACTGGACAATTATTAAGTATAATGGAACGAATAGAAAAAACAAAGCAAGCTTTGTTATCTGGTGCCAATATACGGTTAGCCCTTGAGACGCTTGTGTTAGATTTGTCTGGAGAAAAGATAATGGTTGCTGCAGGGAGGTAATTGAATTATGCCCTACCGGGTTGTGGGGGTTAGATTTAATAAGGCTGGAAAAATATACTATTTTGAACCAATGGATTTAACCCCAACAGTGGGTACAGGGGTTATTGTAGAAACTGCACGAGGTGTGGAATATGGTACAGTAGTCATGGGCCCTATGCTGGTGGAGGAAGAAGAACTAATGGCTCCATTGAAAAAGGTGCTTCGTTTGGCCACAGAGGAAGATGAAGAGCAATTACGCATGAACCGAGAAAAAGAGGAAAAGGCTTATCAAATCGGTTTGGATAAAATTGCTGCCCATGGATTGCCCATGAAATTGGCTGGGGTGGAACATACCTTTGATGGCAATAAAATTATTTTTTATTTTACCGCTGATGGCAGGATTGATTTCCGTGAGTTGGTAAAGGATTTGGCCTCTGTATTTCGAACTAGAATTGAATTGAGGCAAATCGGTGTTAGAGATGAAGCCAAGCTGTTGGGTGGCCTTGGTTGTTGTGGGAGGGAATTATGTTGTTGTTCATGGCTTGCTGATTTTGCATCTGTTTCAATTCGGATGGCAAAAGAACAAAATCTTTCCTTGAATCCCAGTAAAATATCCGGTATTTGCGGCCGCTTAATGTGTTGCTTAAAATATGAAAATGATATGTATGAACAAGCTAAGTCTGATTTTCCTGAAGTAGGGAGCCGAGTCAAGACTCCGTTAGGGGAAGGCAAAGTAACAGGTGTTAATATATTTAAGAAAACCATTACAGTGGAACACAAAGAAAGTAAGGCTGTGAAGGATTATGCCTATCATGAAGTAACTTCCCTGGGGGTGAAGAATAAACATGACGCATCCGTTGGGGAGCATGATCAGACAGATGGAGATGAAGATACAAGAGATAACCAAGGATCTATCTAGAATCAAAAAGTATGTGCATATTTT
>CATZDY010000035.1 GCA_958417755.1 uncultured Peptococcaceae bacterium | reverse complement strand
GTCAAATTTATGGGGGTCCATTTTCAAGGTTGTCTTGATCATCAATTGGATACTGTACAAATTATAGCCCAATAATCTTTGTTAAAACTTTTTGTAGAAGTGACATCAAGAATTGATTTGATGTCACTTCTGAGGACCTTGTTCCACAATCCTAGGACAGGGATTATAATAACTCATGCCTTTCTTTTTTATTAATTTATCTTCCCCTGGCTTTTCCACAGTAACCCAGGAGCGTATGATATAACCATCCATACCCGCTATTATCTCTTTTTCTTCACCAGGATTTAGCGCCTGATTGTATTGATATTGCGTCCAAAAATCAATCCGTTTTTTTACTTCATGATGCCAAACCACTTTAGGAGGATGATAGGAACCATATAAAGCCATATATAAGGTATTATCAACTTTTTGAGCCCAGATTAAAATAGGGGCGTCAAGATTATTAAGAAAGCGAAAATCCCTTACCCCATAATAAACAGTGGCATCTTGTCCTGGCGGTACATAGGGAACCAACATGGAATGGGAATCCCTCATAACCACGGGCAAATCGCTAAATGTAACTACATTATAAAGCAAACTTGCTATTTTGCAGACACCACCACCCACAGTGGTGGTGATTTTGTTACCAGCATAGGTTGGACCTTCTTGATAACCCCTTTCACGGGTATAAGGCCCAATGGTTTCATTTTGGGAAAAGGTTTCTCCAGGCTTCACCACAGTTCCACATAATTGTTGGGCTGCCAATCCTATGTTATAGGCCTCAGACATCAAGGGATCATGCAAAGTGGCTTTATATGCAGCCATGCGAATGGGGGTATGATTATCTGAAAGGACCTTTTTAAAATCTTTATTTTTTTCCCAAGGCAAAGGACCTGCATAAGGTTTTTCCATACCTTTAAATTGTTTATACACTGTATAGTCTTTGTTTTCTAACATTTGATTTTTTTGCTCTTTGATCTCCGCATTTGCAAGGGATGATGATACAGGATATAAACAAAGCAGCAATAAGAAAAGCAAATAAGTCATTCGTTTCAGCATGGCTCATCCTCCAAATTTCATAGATGAAATACACAGATAGTAGTATGATCATATTTATGTTTTTAAAAGTTTAAATTTATGTTAAATTGAATATTACCATACAAATTTTCAATTTTTTGATTTATAAATACCATAGTATGTTATACCATATCATTCCAAGGACAAAAAGATTACCAGAAGGAATCATGATCATGTTATAATCAGCCTATTAATAATGATAACCGGAGTGTGGGCAATGGCAAAAGATCGTTATACTATATACTCCAAACATTTGGTTAAAAAGTTTGGTGAAAAGGTATATAAATTACCTTTGAATTTACCCGGTTCCTGTCCTAATCGAGATGGTACCATTGGAAGTGGTGGATGTACTTTTTGTGATGAAACTGGCGCAGGTTTTCAATGTTTACCCAACTCTTATGCAATAGCCATGCAAGTAGAAAAAAATAAAGCATACTTTCGAAAGCGGTTTCATGCACACAAATTTATTGCGTATTTCCAAGCATTTACGAATACTTATATACCCTTTACACAATTTAAAGCTAACATATTGGCAGCTTGTCAGGAAGATATTGTAGGAATCTCTATTTCCACCAGACCGGATTGTATCCATGATAGTTACCTCGACTTTTTGGCTGAAATAAAAGAAAAAAATCAAATTGATATCAATATCGAGCTAGGATTACAAACAGTAAATTATCATACTTTACTGAAGATAAATCGTGGACATACTTTGGCAGAATTTGTGGATGCTGTTTTACGCATTCAACGCAGAAATTTTGATATTTGTACGCACTTAATTTTAAATCTACCTGGAGATACCATACTAGATGTGGTGGAAAATGCAAAATTATTGTCAGCTTTACAGATACAATATGTGAAATTACATTCTTTATATATAGTAGATAACACTCCTTTAGGTGAAATGTTTAAAAAAAATCTGTTTACAATCATTTCCTTAGAAGAGTATATAGAACGAGTCATTACTTTTTTAGCTTATGTGGATCCCCATATGGTCATTCAACGTTTGGTAGGGAAAGGACCTACGGAACATTTACTGTTTTCCAATTGGGGTATCAGCTGGTGGAAAATAAAACAATCCATTGAAGAACAATTGGAATTTAGAGACATTCAACAAGGATGCAAATGTAATTATTTGAATGGCAGTGCTTTGCCTTGCTCCTGGAAAGATGAAAATCTTAAATAAAATAGAAAGGAAGGATTTCGATGGAAATAGAAAAAATGACTTTTGAAGAAGCGATTGCCAAGCTGGAAACCATAGTAAAAAAACTAGAAGAAGGCAATCTATCATTGGAAAAATCACTACAATCCTTTGCAGAAGGTGTTACCTTAACAAAATTTTGCCATACTATGTTAGAAGAGGCAGAAAATAAAATATCTCTTCTTTGTCAGGATAAAGAAGGGGATTGGATTGAAAAAAATTTATTCTCAAAAGAATAGGATCTAAACATAATTCAGCATCTACCAGTGGTTAAAAGCCACCCACTTTAGGAGGAAGTAAATTTGGATTTTCATGTAGAATTACAAAAAAAAATACAACTGGTTGAAAAAGCTTTGGATACGCATCTACTGCAGGCAGATGTATATCCTCAAGAAATCCATCAGGCCATGCGTTATAGCATATTTGCTGGGGGTAAGAGAATTCGTCCCATACTGGCTTTGTCCACAGCAGAAGTGATAGGAGGAAATATTGAAACACTCTTACCAGCTGCATGTGCTTTGGAATGTATACATACCTATTCCCTAATTCATGACGATTTACCATCCATGGATGATGATGATTACCGCCGGGGACAACCCACTTGTCATAAAAAATTTGGTGAAGCAATGGCTTTGCTGGCAGGAGACGCTTTATTAACTAAGGCATTTGAGCTTTTATCCCAAACAATTATCAGCCACCATATCAATCCTGTAATAGGAATACAAGTCATACAAGAAATAGCAAAGGCATCTGGTACCCTTGGGCTTATTGGCGGTCAAGTGGTAGATATATTATCCCACCAGCATATAGATACAAATACCTTAAAATATATCCATAGAAACAAAACAGGGGCCTTATTGCGGGTATCTGCGCGTTTAGGTGCAATCTTATCCCAAGCAACCCCTGAAAAATTAGATAAACTTACTAGTTATGCAGAATACTTAGGTTTAAGTTTTCAAATTGCAGATGATATATTGGATATCATTGGTGATCAAGGTAAATTAGGCAAACCATTACACAGTGACAGCAAGAATCAAAAAGCTACCTACCCAGCCTTATACGGTTTAGAAAAGGCAAAATTCTTTGCTGAAGAATACAAAGATAAAGCTTTGGAACAATTGGCATCTTTTGGCCCAGAGGCTGATTTCTTACGTCAATTGGTTTGTTTTGTTGTGACAAGGGATTACTAACATTGTTTTTCTACCTAAGGATAACAAGCATTTATCTTTCCCCTATATGCTTCTCCTTAAAAGATAAGAAATCAGAAAATTTTTTGTTACCAACAAAAGAATATGTTATAATTCTCTTTAATGTAAAATGCTATCAATCTCAGAAAAAATTGAAGTTCCCATGAAAAGAAAAGTTATATTTTATATTCCACTTCCTTAATAATATAGTATGTAGTGCTTGAATCCTATCTTTTATGAAAGATTTGTTTGGTGATGCAGTATCCTAGTCAGGGAAGAAATTCTGAAGGCGGGCCTAAAAATCCGTCAAAGGGCACAGCGATGAAGTTCCTGGTGTTGGCCTCTAACGCCCAGTTGGGGGTTGGGACTGGGAGTTAAGGAGAGAGGGCGACCTGCAATGGCATGCGGGCATTGTCCCTGTCTCCGTGGAGACCCAAGTGCGTGGAAATTTCCTACCGGGAGTTTCTATGGCTTGGGATAAAAACCTGCTCGTGGTGCAAAGCTGCGTGCAGCGTAGCCTGCCTTGAGTGGCAGCGGTGGATCCTTATTAAAAAGCTCAAGGCCTATATGGGCCCATATAGGCCTTTGAGTTGGTTGAAACCGTTGCTGCAAAAGAGGCTAGGAATATTTGTACCTGCTGAGGAAAACTCCTAGGCTGTCCAATTTGGAACAGTTCGGGGATTGCAGTGTGGACTAAGTGGTAATTCAGTCACGATTACGGCAACGTTTCGGATTGGCCCTTAAAGGGGAACCGCCGGCTTGGCGACAACCGGTGGGCCTATGGGAAAACCAACTGGACCTTAAGCCACAATATTTACCCGAGCTGTTATCACCATTTATATACAAATAAGTTTTAGATTTACTTTAACAAGGGGTAAAAGGCTTTGGCCAATAGCAAATCAACTGTATCAAGCAAATATATTGTGATGGTATCAATTACCTCGTTTTTTTTAGCTATCCTCTTTTTTTGGCTTTCGAATTTGATGGCTGTAAAAGTACACAGTTTGTTTTTATCATTTGTATTTTTATTTCTTGTGATTTTTACTGGGATAGCAGCAGATATCATTGGGGTTTCTGTTACTGCCGCCCAAGAAGCACCTTTACACGCCAGGGCTGCTAAAAAGCTAAGGGGTGCCCAAGAAGGAGTCTATTTGATTCGTAATGCAGACCGGGTGGCGAACATTATGAATGATGTGGTGGGAGATATCGCAGGTACTGTGAGTGGAGCCATTGGCATTGCATTGGCCTTACAAATATGTTTACATTGGAAAACAGACCAATTATCCATGAATATGTTACTCACAGCCATCATTGCTGTCATGACAGTAAGCGGTAAAGCTTTGGGGAAACGCCTGGCTTTGACCAGGGCGAATGATATTATATTTCAGGCAGGCAAAGTAATAGCAATTTTCGGTTTTTTAAAACAAAATGGTTATGGAAATAAAGTGAAAAACAAATAATCCCTTGTTTGCTTTACGAACAAGGATGATAAAAATCTTATCGGGTTGAATATGCACCAGGGTTTGAGGCAAAAGCATTACCCTCTTGCATGACTCCATGAGATGGGAGTGTATTGATTGAATTTATTGGAACATATCAATTCCCCTGAGGATGTCCGTCTTTTGGATGATGAACAATTGTTGGCTTTAGCAGCAGAAATACGGCAAGTGTTGATTCAAACCACTTCTTTAAATGGGGGACATTTGGCTCCCAATTTGGGGGTGGTGGAATTAACCATTGCTTTACACAAAGTATTTGATACCCCCCAAGATAAAATCATTTGGGATGTGGGACATCAATGTTACGTACACAAGCTACTAACAGGAAGATTATCCAAATTTAATACCTTGAGAAAATATAAAGGAATCAGTGGTTTTCCTAACCCCCATGAATGTTCCCATGATGCCTTTATATCCGGTCATAGCAGTACTTCTATTTCGATTGCCAGTGGTATGGTTGCTGCCCGAGATTTAAAAGAAGAAGATTATAGTGTGATTGCAGTCATAGGCGATGGGGCCATGACAGGGGGAATGGCCTTTGAAGCGTTAAATTATGCTGGTCATGTAAAAAAAGATATGATTGTATTGTTAAATGATAACGAAATGTCCATTGCCAAGAATGTGGGAGGAATGGCTAGATATTTAAACCGCCTAAGAACAGATCCTAAATATTCAAGAAGTAAAGTGGAATTAGAAAGTTTGTTAAAAAAACTTCCCACCATTGGTCCCACGATGTTAAAAGTAGCAGATAAGGTAAAGGATAGCATTAAATACCTTGTGGTACCAGGCATGATGTTTGAAGAACTGGGATTTGTATATTTAGGACCAGTGGATGGACATAACATTCAGGATATGGTCAGTGTCATGAAACAAGCCAAATCCATCAAAGGACCAGTATTAATTCATGCCATTACAAAAAAAGGAAAAGGCTATACTCCTGCAGAAGAAAATCCAGATAAATTTCATGGTATTGGCCCTTTTCATATTGATACAGGGAAAGTAACCAAAGGCCCCATACCAACTTATACTGATATTTTTGGAAAAACTTTAATGACATTAGGAGAACAGGATCCGTTGATTGTGGCTATTACAGCAGCCATGCCTGGAGGTACAGGACTCATTCCCTTTGCCAATCAATATCCTGACAGATTTTACGATGTAGGAATTGCAGAACAACATGGGGTAGCCATGTCAGCAGCCATGGCGGCCAACGGATTAAAACCTGTGGTTGCAATATATTCCACCTTTTTACAGCGTGCTTATGACCAACTCATTCATGATGTATGTTTGCCCTCATTGCCTGTGACACTGGCAATTGATAGAGCAGGATTAGTGGGAGATGATGGTCCTACCCATCATGGGGTCTTTGATTTATCTTATTTAAGACACATGCCTAATATGTCAATACTGGCGCCTAGGAACGAAAATATATTACAACATATGTTATACACAGCCATTGAACATCCTGGTCCAGTGGCTATACGATATCCCAGAGGAAAAGCCACAGGCTGTTCTTTGGATGAAGCCCTTGGTTGCATTCCATGGGGACAAGCAGAAACTTTAAGAAAAGGAAATTCCATCGCTATTTTTGCTGTTGGGCCTATGGTGTCTTTGGCTCTCCAGGCAGCAGATATTCTAGCTGAAAATGGAATTGATGCTGCAGTAATAGATCCTCGCTTTATTAAACCTTTAGATCAACAATGTATTATGGATTTTGCAAAACGCGTAAAAAAACTGATTACAGTGGAAGAAAATGTTTTACAAGGTGGCTTTGGTAGTGCAGTGCTTGAACTTTTAAGCAACTATAATCTAACAGGAATCGATGTCTTTAGGCTTGGATTTCCTGATCAATTTATAGAACATGGAGATAGAGATGTATTATTAAAAGCTTATGGACTCACAGCGGAAAATATTACCCAGGTGGCATTGCATATGCTTGGACAATCTTCCATGGAATTAACAAAAGCCAAAGTAACCAATTTATAATTTTTCTGGAGGAATCATTTTTGAGTGTTTCCAAAATGCGTTTGGATCTTTTACTATATGAACAGGGATATTTTTCCAGCAGAGAAAAAGCCAAGGCCGCTATTATGGCCGGACAAGTATTAGTAAACGGAACAAAAACAGTGAAACCGGGTCAACCAGTAAGCCCTGATATATCCATACAAATCCGAGAACAGTTACCCTATGTCAGCAGAGGCGGACTTAAATTGGCCAAAGCTCTGGATGTATTTTCCATTAATTTATCCGGTTTAACTGTTATGGATGTGGGGGCCTCTACAGGAGGTTTTTCAGATTGTGCCTTACAACATGGGGCAACTAAAATTATTGCTGTAGATGTGGGATACGGACAATTGGCTTGGAAGTTACGCTGTGACCCCCGGGTAGTTGTTTTGGAACGAACCAATATACGTTATCTGACAAAAGAAGCATTACAAGAACAAGTGGATTTCTTTACCATAGATGTATCATTTATTTCTTTGACCAAAGTTTTGCCTGTTATTCAGCATTTAACAATTCCTGAAGCCCAAGGAGTGGCTTTGATAAAACCACAATTTGAAGCTGGACGGGAAAATATAGGCAAAAAGGGAGTCGTAAGGGATGCCAAAGTACATGAAACAGTTCTAAACAATATATATGACTTTATTTTATCTTCTGGATGGAATCTACGGGGTTTAGATTATTCGCCAATTCGAGGCCCGGAAGGTAATATAGAATATTTGGCTTACATTGAATTTAATAGCAAATCCAATGACCATTATGATTGTAACCATGTTGTCAAAATGGCTTTTGAGCAAATATCAAAATAAAGAGTAGCCTTTTTAAACCAAAAGGAGATACAATGAAGGCAATCGGTCTAATAGCAAATAAGGATAAAGACAATGTACTTAATTTATTGCAATTTGTGATTAATTGGTTAAAACAACGGGGCGTAAAAATTATGATGGATCAGGAAACATCAAGCATATTAGATGATTCCAGTTCCTTTTTTACTTCAGAAGAAATGGCAAATCACTGCGATTGTATATTGGTGTTAGGTGGAGATGGCACCATGTTGAATACCGCAAGGATTGCTGCTCCGTGGAATATACCTCTGTTGGGTATCAACTTAGGACGCTTAGGTTTTTTATCAGAAATTGATATTCCTAATGTAGAGGAAGGGTTAGAAAAATTACTGCATGGTGAATACCAAATTGAAAAACGCATGATGTTACAAGCACAGGTCCTAAGGCAAGGCAAACTATTGGATGTTTCCATTGCTTTAAACGACGCAGTCATTACCAAAGGGGCGTTTTCCAGACTCATACGCTTACAAACAAATATTGATGGTGAAAAGGTGGCTGTTTATCCTGTGGATGGCATTATTGTAGCCAGTCCCACCGGTTCTACAGCTTATTCCCTTTCAGCAGGAGGTCCTGTGGTAATCCCTGAAATGGATTTAATGATTCTAACCCCTATTTGTCCTCACTCTTTATGGGCTAGGCCTTTAATTATTGCATCCAATAGCCAATTGAAAGTTAAATTGCTATCAGATAATGCAGAAGTCATGTTAACCATGGATGGACAACATGCATTTCGTTTGGAACAGAATGATGAAATTATGGTAACCAAAGCGCCTTATAAAGCAAATTTTATTAAATTGTCTGGACGTAGTTTCTATTCTGTATTACACAGCAAATTGAATGAAGGTGATTTAAGGCATGATGAAACGTCCTGCTAGTATTGTGGACTGGGTTAGAATGTTCGTAAGTCCTGTTTTAAAAGAAGGTTCTGTGGCTGTGGATGCAACGGCTGGCAGAGGCAATGATACTCTTTTTTTAGCCCAAAAAGTAGGTTCCACAGGTAAAGTATATGCTTTTGATATTCAAGAAGAAGCTCTCACACAAACCAAAGAACGCTTACAAGCAGCTGAATTGGAAAATAGGGTTATCTTGCTAAAAGCAAACCATTGTGAATTAAAAACTCGGATCCAAGAGCCTGTGGATGTCATTATGTTTAATCTAGGATATTTACCTGGCAGTGACCGAAAGGTTATTACCACCCCTCAAGATACAGTGGAAGCAATGGCTTGTGGATTAGAAAAATTATCTACCACTGGCAGGATGAGCGTAGTGGTATATACTGGGCACCCAGGGGCTGCTGCTGAGGCAAGGGCTGTAGCTGCAATGGCGGCTTCCCTGGAGGATGCTTACACTGTCAATAAACTATCTTTTTGGAATGGTCCTTTACATGCTCCAGAAATATATTTCTTTTCTCGATCTGGTGAAGTATTGTGAAACTATTTCGCCAAAAGAAAATTGCCGAATTGGTACAAAACAACCGAATTGAAACCCAAGAAGAATTGGCTGAAGCCTTAAAAGATGCTGGTTATTCTGTGACCCAAGCAACAATTTCCCGGGATATCAAGGAAATAGGCCTCATTAAAATGCCCGGAGAAAATGGAACCTCTTTCTATGTAATGCCGGGAAAGGAGCTTTTACGCTATAATGAGGATAGAATCAAAAGGCTATTCGCCAGTTCTGTACAATCCATTGATTCCAGTGAAAACCTCATTATCATTAAAACCTTACCAGGGGAAGCTTCAGGTGTTGCCTCAGCCATTGACCAAAGTGAATGGCCAGAAATCATTGGTACGGTTGCTGGAGATGATACCATTTTGGTTGTAGTGAAACCTAAAAACATAACAACCATGGTATGTAAAAGATTTCATCAGTTGGCCGGAGGATAACAAAAGCCATGTTAAGAAGCCTATTTATCAAAAATTTTGGTTTGATAGATTTGGGAGAAATTCATTTTGAAAAAGGCCTCAATATACTAACTGGGGAAACAGGAGCAGGGAAATCCATCATTTTAGATGCTTTGATGATGGTTCTTGGCAGTAGAGCCTCGTTAGAATTGATTCGAACTGGAGCGTCAAAAGCAATTGTTTCCGGTTTATTTGATATTGCAGAATTACCTAAAGTCATCGCATACATAGAAGAATTAGCCATCCCCATGGAAGATGATGGAAGTCTTATTTTATCCAGAGAATTAAACAGAAATGGGAAAAACATTTGTAAAATCAATGGCCAGATACTTCCACTCAGTCAATATAGAAGCATAGGCAGTATGTTGGTAGAATTACAAGGCCAGCAAGAGCAACAAACTCTCATGCATACAGAAAGCCAACTTACCTTGTTGGATAGTTTTGGTGGAAAAAAGCAACAAGAAAATCTAATTGCTTTGAGTGTGAAACTTCAAGAGTGGAAACAAAAAAAGAAAAAACTAAGTGAATGGGAAGAAAATAGCAAGAATTCTCAACAGCGTCTAGAAATTCTCTCCTACCAGTTGGCTGAAATAGATGATGTCCAAATAAAACCAGATGAATATGAAGATCTTCTTTTGAAACGAAATCAATTGGCCAATGCGGAAAAGATAAAGTCTCTGGCCAATGAATGTCATGGCATATTACATAGTGGAACAAGTACTATACCAGTCATGGACTTACTGGACAAATCCTGTCGTATCTTAGAACAATTAACTGACTTGGATTCCACCATAAAGCCATATCAGGAAACATTGTTAAATTGTTTATATCAAGTTGAAGATGTAGCCAGAGAAATGGCTGGCTATCTTGACAAGATTGACTTTAATCCCATTAATTTAGAGACCATAGAAGCTCGATTAAGTAAACTAGAAACCCTATTCAAAAAGTATGGAGGTTCAGCTGAAAAGGTATTACAATATAGAAATCATATTGCCGATGAATTGGATACTTTGCATAATGGCGCCAAGAACCAAGATATGCTAATCTCTTCCCTGGAAAATATTATTAAAGATTGGAATGCCCTAGCTGAGGAAATATCAACTTTACGTCAGCAATCTGCTAAAATATTGGAAACAGCTGTATCCCAAGAACTCACAAATTTAAAAATGGGAAAAGTTAATTTTCGTATAGAATTTACAACCATTGAAGATATATCAGAAAAAGGCAAAGAAAGAATTGAATTTATGGTTGCCCCAAATCAAGGTGAGCCACTACGACCTCTTGGTAAAATCGCCTCAGGGGGAGAATTATCCAGAATTATGTTGGCAATAAAAACTGTTTTTGCAACTGTAGAAGATATCCCTACATTGGTTTTCGATGAAGTTGATGCAGGAATCGGAGGCAAAGCGTTACAAGCAGTGGCTATAAAGTTATTTTTATTAGGCCAAAAACGCCAAGTTATTTGCGTTACCCATGCAGCATCAATAGCAGCAAAGGCTGATTTGCATTATTTTATTTATAAAGAGGAAAAAGAGCAACGAACAATCACAAAAATTAAAAAATTAGAAGACACAGATATTGTGAGAGAACTAGCCAGAATGCTAGGAGGAGAAGATTCAGAAATTGCCAAGGAACATGCCAAACAATTATTAAATCATCATAAAAAAGAAGTATATATGTAATTTTCTTCTATTTACAACTCAATATTTGTATTTCAAGATAAATCTACTGCTAAATAAGTAGATTTTTTTATTAATCAATTTAATATATCAAAATTTACAATTTTTAATCTAATTATATTCATTTCATTATTTATTATAAATCTTATCATATTTTTACAAATTAGATTTCACTTTAATAACATTGAACAAGGAATAGTAATCCATATATGTATAGCATAAAAAAAATAATATAGGTTAATTTAAAATATTGTTGTTTACATTATTCATACGATATTTTTAGTAAAATTTAAACACATTTACTTGATTTTAAAAATAAAATATGGAGGTGATTTATTGGATAAAGAGGCTTATGGCAGATCCATACTTCTATCAATTCTATTCTTATTAATAATGGTCATGCTTATAAGTTTCGCTGGAAAAATAAATATAGAGAAGGAAATGAGTGTTATACCAGTTACTAACAATCATAACCACGAAAAAATTAGCAATAAACAAATTGCTAATTTAGATTCTATTTTGAGAATAAAGGAAACAATACTAGAAAAAAAACACACACTAACTTCCAAAGAAAATTCTATACAAGTGGTTCCTGGAGGTCAATCTATCGGAGTACTTTTGCAATCAAAAGGAGTTATGGTAGTGGGTATATCTCCAATCAAAGATAACTGGGGAAAAAAGAAAAATCCAGAAGCAGAAGCAGGAATTCAAGTGGGAGATATAATTCTTAAAATCAATCATATCAGTGTCAATCATGATGAAAAAATAAAAGAAATTGTTGAACAAAATCATACAAAAAAGATATCTTTAGAAGTAAAACGAAACCAAAAAATGATGATAATTAAAATGAAACCAATGTATTGTTATGAGGCTAAAGAATATCGTTTAGGAATTTTTGTCCGGGATGGAGCAGCCGGGGTAGGAACACTTAGTTTTTATCATCCCCAAACAAAACGTTATGGTGCTTTAGGTCATATCATCACTGATATTGATACTGCTCAAAAAATTGAAGTGTCAAACGGCAAAATAGTTGGTGCTAATATCCAATCCATTCAACCAGGACAGCGAGGGAAGCCTGGAGAGAAGATAGGCGTTTTTGATAATGCAGATACAATCGTTGGCTCCATTACAGACAATACAAATTATGGGGTTTTCGGAACTTTGAAAAAAATACCCACCAATGCGTATTATACAAATCCAATACCTGTAGCATCTCGACAACAAATACAAAAAGGTCCGGCAGAAATTTTAACTGTCCTAGAAAACAATAAAATAGAAAAGTTTTCCATAGAAATCCAACGCATTGCTGTTTCAGGCAATGGAAGAGACTTAGTCATTAAAGTGACAGACCCCCGTTTATTAAAGATAACTGGTGGTATTGTACAAGGCATGAGTGGCAGTCCCATCATACAACAAGGTTTATTTGTTGGTGCAGTAACCCATGTATTCATTCATGACCCAACCCAAGGTTATGGTATTTTAGGAGAGCACATGCTAGAAAATGCAGGTATTACGAACCAGGTAGAAAAAAAGGATCAAGCTTATGCAGCTTGATCCTTTTTTCATAAATTTTTTAGAAAATGCTAAAAAAAACAATCTTTAAAAGAAACAAAATTCACGTATATTTCATTAAATAGGCGCAATTTTACAATTTATTCCATGCCAAATTTATTTTATAGGAGTCATGGTACCATCTTTTTATGGCTTTTTCCAGCAGGAATTTCAAAAAGAATCGTCGAATGTGTTTGGATATTAATACCTATAGAGATAAAAAACAGAAAATCAGGAGGCGGTATTTAATGATGCGCAACCCAATTAAACTAATGATTGCTGACGACAATCGAGAATTTTGTGAATTACTCAAAGAATTTATCAATCAACAAGAAGATTTCTCTCTGGTAGGCATAGCTAGCAATGGATTGGAAGCCTTGGATTTAATGGAACAGCACAATCCTGATGTTGTTGTATTAGACATTATCATGCCTCATTTAGATGGCATTGGGGTCTTGGAAAAAATGCAAAATAGTGAATTAATTCAACGACCAAAAGTTGTTATGTTAACCGCTTTCGGTCAGGAAACAATTACCCAACGGGCCATGGAATTGGGAGCGGATTATTATATATTAAAGCCCTTTGATTTCTCTGTCCTCATAACCAGAATCCGGCAATTATTCGAAGGACTGAAGGGAACTGGTTATGTAAGTGCTTCAACTCCTAAAAATTTGGATGTATCAGTGACCAACATTATTCATGAAATGGGAGTTCCAGCCCATATTAAAGGTTATCAATATTTACGGGATGCTATTTTAATGGTAGTGGAAGAAGTGAATTTACTAGGTGCTGTAACCAAAGAATTATATCCAATGATCGCCATGAAATATCAAACAACTCCCAGTAGAGTGGAAAGAGCCATTCGACATGCCATTGAATTGGCTTGGGATAGAGGGAATGTAGATATGATGACGAAGTTCTTTGGGTATACCATTAACTTAGAACGGGGAAAGCCAACCAACTCTGAATTTATTGCTATGGTAGCAGATAAATTACGAATTGAACAAAAGGTTAGCTAATATTTCAAACAGGATTATTTGTAAAGATATTTGTGTTTTTAGGCACTTTTAGACGAATCTTAGCGAATGGCCTTTATCATCCATATTTTTATTAAAGTGTGAATATAGGCATGAAAATCCCTTTGATTTTCATGCCTTTTTTAATTCATTCATTTTAATATTTTGCTATTCATTACGATAAACATATAGCAATACAATAATTTTTATGCTGATTATCAAATGAAAACCTGTAGTGAATAAGATTGGTATCTTGACGTACTTTCACAATATATGTAAAATGTAATGAATGTATAAAGGTGGTGTTCTGTGTGCGTGTAAAGGGTATTGCCAGAATTGATCAACGTACAAAACACTTGGTAAAACGCATTGCGCCCAATGAAATCGCCATCATCAATCATAGTGAATTGGATGATGTGGCTGCAAAGGCTTTGGTGGCAGCTAAAGTAAAAGCAGTGGTAAATGCAGCTTCTTCACTTAGTGATAAATATCCCAACCCCGGCCCTCTTACCTTGGTACAAGCAGGAATCGTGTTGCTTGATGATGTGGGCGAGCAAATCATGGAAACCGTGACTGAAGGACAAGTGGTAGAAATCATTGATTCTATTGTATATTGTAATAACAAAGAAATTGGGCAAGGCCATATTTTAACCCAAGATGAGATTATAGAAAAAATGGAAATCACCAAAAATAATATGCAAGAGGTTGTTTCTGATTTTGTGTTAAATACCTTAACTTATGCTAGAAATGAAATCGGTCTTATCAACGGGGAGTATTCCTTACCAATTTTGTCCACTGCTTTTCAAGGTAAACATGCTTTGATTGTTGTCCGAGGAGAACATTATAAAGAAGATTTAAATGCCATCAAATCTTATATTGATGATGTACGTCCTATTCTGGTAGGAGTAGATGGTGGTGCTGATGCCTTATGGGAATTTGGATATAAACCAGATATTATCGTGGGAGATATGGATAGTGTCTCAGATAAAGTATTACTAGGCGGCTCAGAATTGGTGGTACATGCCTATCGTGATGGCAATGCACCGGGTTTAAGCCGTTTAGAAGCCTTGGGATTAGAAGCCTCGATTTTTGCTGCTCCAGGAACCAGCGAGGATATTGCCATGTTAATTGCCTATGAATATGGAGCAGAGTTAATTGTAGCTGTGGGTACGCATTCCAATGTACAAGACTTTCTTGAGAAGGGAAGAAAAGGAATGG
The DNA here is from genome assembly GCA_958417755.1 of uncultured Peptococcaceae bacterium. Classification (GTDB taxonomy): domain Bacteria; phylum Bacillota; class Desulfotomaculia; order Desulfotomaculales; family Desulfocucumaceae; genus CATZDY01. Next base: position 10,065 of record CATZDY010000035.1, on the reverse strand, counting down.
CCAGTACCTTTTTAGTTCGTCTAAAAGTTGGAACAAAATTGGTAGATGCCAAAGGAGTTAGCAAACTATATCATAACCCTTTAAAAATTCGCCATATTGCTCAAATTGCTTTGGCAGCTTTGTTACCCGTAGCTGTTATTGTTATGATTACCCCTTCTACCAGAGAATTGGTCCGCATGTTATATTTGCATATAAAACTCTTGTTTGTATAAAAAACTACATTGGGATAGCAATCTTGCAATCTTGATTGGCGGTGTTAGGATGATAATTAATTTTCGGTATCATGTAGCTTCCTTAATGGCTGTATTTATGGCTTTGGCCATTGGTATATTAATTGGTAGTACATTGCCAGGAAATGATGCGTTATTAAAACAACAGGAACAATTGGGCAATCGGGTAGAAGCACAACTGGAATTATTACAACAAAAAAATGAAGAGGTAAGGATTGCCGCAAATAGTTTAGAATTAGAAAACAATACATGGAAACAATTTGGTAAACAAGTGATGCCTTCCTTGGTTTATGGAAAATTAGAGGGCCGGAGCATCGCTGTAATTGATACCAATCACTATGGGTTTTCGGAAGATTTGTTGTTAACACTAAAAAGTGCTGGTGCCACAATTCAATCTGTAACTACTTTGTTAAACGGGTTAGATTTAAAAGACAAAAAAACAATCCAGGAAAAACTGGGTTGGTCTGAGACAGATATGACAGATGATGAAATGAGAAACCGTTTGTCTGAAGAAATTGCCAAATCTATCTTACAAGGTGATGGCAATCAGATTTTGGCAACTTTGGTTCAATTAGAATTGGTCAAAACAGAAGGCTCTATTGGGGTTCCTTTGACTGATGTTATTTTGGTTGGAGGAAGTATTGATAAAGAAAAGGTTCATATTGATACGGTAGATTCTCCTTTTATTGATTGTTTTCAAAATAATAAAATTCCTGTATATGGGGTGGAACAATCCAATGTAGTATATTCCTATATGGAAGCTTATCAAAAGAAACGGATTAGTACTGTGGATAACATTGAATCATCGCCAGGTCAATTGGCATTGGTCATGGTATTGTCGGGTAAACAGGGACATTTTGGCGTGAAACCAACTGCTCAAAAGCTAATGCCTGAATTGGAATAATTGGAGGTGTCGCCTTGAAGGCGATGAATACAGAAACAATACAACAGATAAAAGTCTCCGTACTTATTCCTGCCTTTAACGAAGAAGAACGCATTTATGATACAGTAAAATCAGCAGCTGCCATTCCCATGGTGTCGCAAATATTCGTGATTGATGATGGTTCAGCTGATCAAACAGCAATGATGGCTAAAAAGGCAGGAGCTATTGTAAAGAAAATGGAAAGCAACAAGGGAAAAGGAGCTGCTTTAAATGCAGGGGCCAACTTGATAGAAGGAAATATAGTATTATTGTTGGATGCTGATTTAGGTTCCACTGCCATCCACGCTGCCCCTTTACTGAATCCTGTGATACAAAAAAAAGCAGATATGACCATTGCCATATTTCCTTCCAGTGGCAAAAAAGGGGGCTTTGGTTTTGTAAAAAGATTGGCCAGGAACGGGATAAAGAAATACGCAGGAATAGAAGTAACTGCCCCTTTATCCGGCCAAAGGGCTATGACCATTCAAGCTTTCCAAACGATATTACCATTTGCCCAAGGGTATGGTGTAGAGGTTGCTGCAACCATTAAGATTGCCCAGGCTGGCTATCACATTCAAGAAGTATTGGTTCCTTTAGCCCATAAAGAAACAGGTAGGGATTTGAAAGGATTTATTCATCGTGGGAAACAGTTCAAAGATGTTTTCTTTACGCTTCGGCAGATGAAATATCATAAGCCAAATGAATCATACTATGAATAAATACAAGGAGTGCAATCTGTGACCAATAGTCAATTTTCTTATGATGTGTTATTACTGATTATGCTATTTTTTTTAGGAGGTTGGTTATGTTGCCGCCTTATGGTAAAAAAAGTAATCATTATGATCAGTAAATCTGGTTTTGTTCGACTCAATTACAAAGGCCAGGAAATCCCTGTGGGAGCAGGAGTGGTTATTTTTCTTAGTATGCTTGTGGTTTATGCAGTGGCTTTTTTGTGTATACCTGAAAACGTACAAAACCATGCTTTGACCATGTTATGGGCTTTATCTGCTTTTACATTGCTGGGGCTAATGGATGATGTGTGGGGCTCAAGAAAAGTGACAGGCTTAAAAGGCCACTTATTGAGTTTGTGGAGAGGACAATTGACCACTGGGGGTATAAAAGCATTGGCAGGCATTGTCATGTCTTTGTTACTGGCTGTGGTCAGTAGCGACGAGCTGATTATGGTTCCGCTCAATGCTGCAATTCTTGCCTTATCTGTAAACTGCATCAATTTAATGGATTTACGTCCCGGAAGGGCTGCTAAATTTTTTCTATTGTTGTGGCTTTTATTATGTATTGTTGCTCCATTGGAACCAGAGGTTGCCCTTTTGGCTGGTGTTGCTGGTGCCTTATTAGGTTATCTACCCTTTGACTTAAGAGCCCGGGCCATGTTAGGCGATACTGGGGCCAATGCTTTGGGCGCTGCCTTAGGACTTGGCGCTGTTTGGTTTTTAGATACCCCTTATAAAATTGGCTATCTTATATTTCTCATCATTTTTCATTTATTCACTGAAAAATACTCTCTTACCACTATCATTGCTAAAAATCGTTTGCTTCGTTTTTTAGATGAAATGGGAAGAAGATAAATCATGCAGGAAATTGTCATTGTGTGGCGAAAATAAAAGCAATATAAACATTATAAATGTATGTTCAATATCATAAAAGCCGGACCGGAAATGGGATGACTGGTCTGGCCTTATTTGTTTTAGGGATTGGGCGGGAATATGATGCAAAAAAAAGAAAAAAGAATTACCCTTTTTATAGGCAATTTGGGAAGTGGCAAAACTGAATTGGCTATTAACTATGCCTTAGGAATACAAAAACGGGGATATCATGCCACCATTGTGGATTTAGATATCATTAATCCCTATTTTAGAACCAGATTGGTACGGGAGCAATTGTTGCAAAGAGGGCTGAAGGTCATAAGCCCAGAAGGAGCCTTAGCTGGAGCTGATGTACCTGCTTTGTCACCAAAAATAAAAGGAGTTTTTGAAAATCAAGAACTCTATAGTATTTTTGATGTGGGTGGTGACGATGTAGGAGCCACGGTATTGGGACGATTTGCTGATTTGTTTTTTCCCACTTCTTACGAACTTTTTTTTGTGGTCAATGCCTGTAGACCATTTACCCAAACAGCGCATAAGGTAATCAATATGTTACATGAAATTGAAAAAGCTGCTGGCTTAAAGGTTACAGCATTGGTAAATAACACCAATTTAGGTCCAAATTTAACCACTGTATCCACTATTATAGAAGGACAAAAAATATTAGAAGAAGTTTCCTTACATTTGGGCTTACCCATTGCTTTTATCGGAGCAACAGCAAATTTAATACCAACACTGCGTAGCCATCTATCAAACCAAGTACCTTTGATGCCCTTAGAATTATTCATGCAGCCACCTTGGTAAAAACTGAATATTGTTGCAATAAAAAATCATTTGTATCATGAAAATGTTGTATACATTTCATCATGTTACATGATATATTGTGTTATTTTAAATGAACCAGTTGGGAGGGACTATATTGGCAAGGGTAACCTTTAGAGAAAATCGCTGTAAGGGGTGTGAGCTTTGTAAAACGTTTTGCCCCAAGGGGATTATTACAATGGCTGACCACATTAACAGCATGGGATTCCATCCAGCCACAGTGGAACCTGAAAATATGGATACATGTATCGGTTGTGCTACTTGTGCCCGGATGTGTCCTGATTTGGTGATTGAAGTGGAAAAGGAGGAGAAATAATTGGCTAAATTATTGATGAAAGGAAATGAAGCCATTGGAGAAGGCGCCATCCGGGCAGGTTGTCGACATTTTTTTGGCTATCCCATCACACCTCAAAGTGAATTACCCCACTATTTAGCAAAAAAAATGCCTGCAGTGGGTGGGCTATATTTACAAGCTGAGAGTGAGACTGCATCCATTAATATGGTGTTTGGCGCTGCTGGAGCAGGTGCCAGGGTCATGACCTCTTCCTCTGGACCAGGTATCAGTTTAATGCAAGAGGGTATATCCTATTTGGTTGGCGCTGAATTGCCTTGCGTGATTGTCAATATGATGCGCGGAGGTCCTGGTTTAGGTAATATTGCTCCTGCCCAATCAGACTATTTTCAAGCTGTCAAGGGCGGTGGTCACGGAGACTATAAGCTGTTGGTTTTAGCCCCCGCCTCTGTGCAAGAAATTATTGATTTAATGAAAGATGCTTTCGATTTGGCTGATAAATACCGAAATCCCGTTATGTTAATGGGAGATGGAGTATTGGGGCAGATGATGGAGCCTGTGGAATTAGATGATGAAAAAGAGGTTATTATTCCTGAAAAAACATGGGCAGCCACAGGGCGCATGGGGCGTAAAGAAAAACATCTCATTAGTTCTTTACAGATTGTTCCTGAGGAATGTGAAAAACATAACATTAAATTGTTTGAAAAATATAAATTAATCAACGAAACTGAACAACGTTGGGAATCTTATCAGGTAGAAGATGCTGAGCTTGTCATGGTTGCATTCGGTACCTCAGCTAGAATTTGTAAAGCAGTGGTGGATATGTATCGAGCAGAAGGAATTCTGGTTGGCTTGCTTCGACCCATCACCCTTTGGCCTTTTCCAATCAAAGCCTTTGATGCTTCTCAGATGCCCCATGCTAAACAGTTTCTTGTGGTGGAAATGAATATGGGACAAATGATTGAAGATGTTCAGCTGGCTTTAGCTGGGCGGGCACCTGTACATTTCTACGGCAGAGTGGGTGGCATGATGCCTGTGGCAAAAGATATTTATCAAGAAGCAAAGAAGATATTGGCTGGAGGTGAAAAGAAATGAAAAAGGTGTTCACAAAGCCTGAAACTTTAAAAGATATGCCAATGCATTATTGCCCTGGATGTACCCACGGCATTGTCCACCGAATTATTGCTGAAGTCATTGATGAAATGCAAATATTCGATAAAACCATTGCTATTTCACCTGTGGGATGTTCTGTATTTGCTTGTGATTATTTTGATTGTGATGCATTCCAGGCTTCCCATGGTAGAGCGCCGGCAGTGGCCACTGGGATCAAAAGGGTTTTACCAGATCGATTGGTTTTTACCTATCAAGGTGATGGAGATTTAGCTGCCATTGGTACTGGTGAAGTGGTACATGCAGCTGCACGGGGAGAAAAATTTACAGTCATTTTCATCAACAATGCCATCTATGCCATGACTGGCGGCCAAATGGCTCCCACTTCTTTAATGGGCCAAGTAACCACCACCACCCCTTATGGCAGAGATAGAGAAATCAATGGTTGTCCAGTGCGTATGAGTGAAATGTTAGCAGTATTGGATGGAAGCGCCTATGTGGCCAGGGTTTCTGTTCACAATCCTGCTCATGTTGCCAAGGCAAAAAAAGCCATTCGGGCGGCATTTGATGTACAAATGGCAGGTACAGGTTTCTCCATTGTAGAGGTACTTTCCGCTTGCCCCACAAACTGGGGCTTGCCACCTGTGAAAGCTTTACAATGGCTAGAAGAAAACATGGTAGCATATTACCCTCTGGGAGAATTTAAAAAATGAGGTGAAAGAATGTTTGAGGGTGTTTTAATTGCTGGTTTTGGTGGACAGGGGGTTTTATCCACAGGTCAACTGCTAGCCCAAGCAGGTATGTTAGAAGGCAAATATGTTGCATGGATTCCCTCCTATGGACCAGAAATGCGTGGGGGAACCGCAAATTGTGGTATATCAATATCAGATAAGCCAATCAGCTCTCCAGTAGTCAGCGAGCCTACTGTTCTCATTGCAATGAACAGACCTTCATTGGAAAAATTTGAATCCACAGTGGTCCCCCAAGGAGCTATTTTTGTTAATAGTGATTTAATTGATTTAAAAATTACCCGTCAAGATGTAAAAGCATACTATATTCCAGCCAATCAAATGGCAGAAGATTTAGGCAATGTAAAGGTTGCGAATAATATCATCTTGGGGGCTCTCATTGCATTGACAGGCGTAGCTACCATTGACAGTGTTGAAGAATCATTACGAGATGTATTGCCACCCCACCGCCATGCCTTGATTCCTTTGAATAGAAAAGCTTTGGAAACAGGCTTTGCTCTGATAAAATAAATGACATAATATATTTTTATGAAAAGGTGTTTTTGTTTGCATGATTTTGTGCAAACAAAACACCTTTTTTACTAACGCTAAAGTAATAAAATTAGGCATTCTTCTTTATTATGGATAAGGAAAACATTTTAAAGAAAAGGTTATGCTAATATAAAAAGCACTTATCCAATCAATCTAGATGGGAAAGATAAAACTATTTTTTAGATAATCAATTCTTTCCTACTAAAAATCATAGTACAATACAAGAAGAATCTTTCGCATATGAAAAGGAGGTTATGCCATGGAAGCACTGGCTGAAATCAATGAGAAACGCTTAGTAGAGGAATTTATTTCTATGGTTCAAATAGATAGTGTAAGTGGCAAAGAAAGAAAACTGGCCGACTACTTAAAAAAAGAATTAGAACATATGGGACTCAATGTTTGGGAAGATACCACAGGAAAAACGCTCAATACCACCACTGGAAATCTCATTGCCCGATTACCAGGGACCCAATCAGGAGAACCTTTATTGCTTTGCGCCCATATGGATACAGTTGAACCTGGTACAAATGTAAAACCTATTTTATCAGAAGGCATCATTCGCTCAGCAGGGGATACCATTCTAGGAGCAGACGATAAAGGGGGAATTGCTGTCATTTTAGAAGCATTGCGGGTTTTCATTGCCAATCAAATTCCCCATAGTGGCATAGAAATTGTATTCACAGTATGGGAAGAAGGCGGCTTGTTTGGCTCAAAAAACCTTCAAATGAATGGGTTAGAAGCGCGTTACGGCTACGCCCTGGATTCCGACGGGCCTCCTGGCACTGTCATCATCCAAGCACCCTTTCAGGATACGATTTCTGCTTGCATACGCGGTAAAGCCGCCCACGCAGGTACAAGTCCAGAGGAGGGTATCAATGCCATTGTTGTGGCCTCCAAAGCCATAGCTGCCATGAAACTGGGACGTTTGGACGCAGAAACAACAGCCAATATAGGAATTATTAATGGAGGAAAGGCAACAAATATTGTTCCAGATTCTGTACTGATTGAAGGAGAAGCAAGAAGCCTTCAGAAAGCAAAAAAAGAAGCCCAAACCCATGCAATGGTTCAAGCTATCAAAAACGCAGCATCTGCTTATCGTACCACTGCGGACGTGGTGATTGAAAACGTTTATCCAGGATTTCATCTTAAAAATGATGATAAACTGCTTTGCATAGCAGTTACTGCAGCGAAAAACTTGGGCTTAAAACCTCATTTGCTAAAAAGCGGGGGTGGCTCTGATGCCAATATATTCAATGGTAAAGGCATCACCATGGCCAATCTAGGCATAGGCATGAAAAAAATGCATACCACTGAAGAATATATTCAGGTTCAAGATTTACTCAATAGTGCCCGTTATTTATATGAAATTATACAAGTAGCCCAAAAGGATATGGAATAACGAAAAAATAAAAGCAGCATAAAAGATAATAGGAAATTAGGAAAGGAAAATTATGCATATTCGAATTCGAGAAGGTTTGGTTCAAGCCATCAAAACAACAAGAAATGGCTATACGGAAGTATTGGTGGACATTGGACTTTCTACTGAAAAAGCGATCAATTATGATGAATTAACTGGACCAATTCATCCAGGGGATAGGGTTATATTGAATACCACAGCAGTACATAAAGGACTAGGAACAGGTGGTATGCATTTTGTCATGGCCAATGCATCCAATCACACAGTGGATATCGAAGAACCAGGTCATATCATGAAACTGCGCTATACTCCTAGCCAAGTAAAAGTACTTTCTGTGGAAGAAAAGGACCATCCATTGCATTCTTTCTTTGAAAATACAAAAGATTTAAATGGCATACCAGTTATTATTGGTACCTTACACAGTATGTTAGCACCTGCTGTGGCTACAATAATGAAGTTAGCTGGCAGTCAAATCAAAATTGCTTATTTAATGACTGATGGAGCTGCTTTGCCAGCATATTACAGCAATACAATCGCTGAACTTCGTAAAAAAAATTTACTTCACCAAGTGGTTACTTGCGGTCATGCCTTTGGCGGAGATATAGAGGCAGTAAACATATACAGCGGTTTATTAGCAGCCAAAGGCGTGGCCCAAGCGGATATTATCATTGTTCTTATGGGACCAGGCATTGTGGGAACAAATTCTGAATATGGCTATACAGGAACAGAACAAGGGGAAATCATCAATGCAGTAAGTATTTTAGGGGGTAAGCCCATCGCCATACCCAGAATTAGTTTTCGTGATCCTAGAACTAGACACAAAGGACTTAGTCATCACACGAAAACCGCCTTGGGCAAAATTGCTTTAAGGCCTTGCGAAGTAGTTATTCCCCTATTACCACAGGCACAAAGTCAAATCATCCACACACAGTTAGCAGAAAGTAATATTGATACATTGCATAAAATAGTAGAAATTGATGCTACATTCACTCCCATTGCTTTAGCTGAATATTCCTTACAAGTAAGCACCATGGGCCGAACCTTTCAAGAAGATGAAGCTTTCTTCCTAACTGCAGGAGCAGCAGGTATTTATGCATCTTCTTTATTGGGCTTTAAATAATATTTGGCCCATAACCACAATCAATGGGGTACATTTGCTGTTTATTGTGATAATATGTTATCATTTCTTTTACAGTAGAAAAATGATATTGTAAATCTTGCAACATGGCTATAATTTGAGCAGGTTTTCCTTGCATATAAAAACAATTATCCATAATGATAAACATTGAAAGGGCACCTTCCTCCGCAATTGTATAGTTTTCTTTCATCCTATGTTTACGTGATCTGAATTATAACTGGGTACTAAAATATCAACATAAGAAATAATTATTTACAAAGGAGAATCAATGGGTAAAACTGTAATCGTAACCGCTGACGCCAGTGGGGCGGCGGAAGCTGCTGCAGAGGGCAGAGTAATTGTTATTATTGATGTGATAGACTTTTCAACTACCGCAGAAGCTGCCATAGAAGCAGGGGCATTGGCTGTTTTAGGTGCAGCTCCTGATAAAGCAATGCCTCCAGTGGCTGTAAATCCTTTTGGCATGGGAGTTTTAGCAGGACAATTGGCCCAGGAACATCAGACAGACGTCATCTTGGTTTCTGAACCTAGAATAGGAAAGCGGAATAGTCAATTGGCAACAGCTCAACATGCTGTACAGGGAATTACATCTGTGGGCGCTTCTATTGGCGCCGTATTGCCCAATATAGGAGCAGAAATCTCCAAACTGGATAACATATTGAACCGGGTGGTCTTGGCTGTTACGGGTACTGGTGGCGTTGCATTTGACGCAGCCATAAAAGCAAAGGCACCTGCTGTAGTCACTGCCACAGTGGCCCGAACACGCAAACAAAAAGGGGCTATGCCAGCATTGACAGGAGCCCGTAGAGCTGTGGAAACAGCAAAAAAATACCAGGCAGGGATTGCCTTGGTAGCTGCCAGTGGGAATTCTATGGAAGATATATTGGCAGCAAAGTATATATATGGATTGGTATTGGAACGATTTCGATAAAAAATCCCCTAAACAAAAAATCCATAAAAGTATGGTTGAGTTAAAACCTACTTTTATGGATTTTTTATATTGCAGGGGATATAAGGAAAAATTTTGTTGACAGATAGAAAAATTAAGTTTAACATATAAAAAGTAAATATATTAACTAATTAATTCTATCCATTTTAAGGAGGAAATTATGTATGATTCCATCACCATGCAAGTCATTGATGATGTGGTAGAAGCCATTGCTTTCTCTGACTTAGCTTTTGACCAATTCTATAAGACCTATGGGATTTCAAGAGTACAGTTTCGCGCTCTTTTTTATATTTTAAAGGAT
>CATZDY010000034.1 GCA_958417755.1 uncultured Peptococcaceae bacterium | reverse complement strand
AATTGCTATCTTTTATAAAAGGGCGCGATTCTGTCTAAGATACGACCCTTATAAATTCACCATTGGCTGTTTGTCCTGTTCCGGCTCTGTCTCGATACATTTTTATATGTACAATTTCAAGGAATAGATTAGGCTCTGTTTTTATTCGCATTTCAGGTGTGGCAAGCAAGGCAGGTGTGCCGCACCTGCCATTTTCGCGCCCGCAGGGGGCCGGAAAGCACTTTCCGGTGCTCAGAGCTCCACCAACAGGTCGGAGAGGGGGCCCAAAAAGTTTATGCAAGGCCTTGGTTTCTTCCGGGTACACGCCGTAAATGTTGGCATGGATCGCCATCTGGTTGGGATTGTTGGCACACCGCCTTTGCAGGGAAACGAGCTCCCGGACGGGGAATATACCCACAGGAGCCATGTTGACAGTAACACGTCTACCTCTGGACAAAATGTCCAGAAGTATGCGGGGCTGGCCCAACGCTAGGTCGGGCCCCACCTCGCCCGTATAGCGCCCGCCGCATTTTATCCATGTATGCAAAACGCCGCCCATTGTTTCCAATGGCGGCGTTTTGTTGTAGGTTGGCACCTGTGTTTTCAGTTGTTTTATTATGCTCTTCTCAAGAACCTTTAGAGCAATTGGATTAATATGCTCTATCTATGTTTCGCTCTGCATGCCAAAGGCCCTTGCCATGCTAGGAATTGTTTTCAGCAATCAGGATATCCATGCAATGTTGATGGGGTATATTGCTGCTATGACAGGTAAAAATGGTTTCTTGGTAGGTATGAAAATACCAGTCATGATAGTAGGTGGCGATTTCCCCGGAATGCCACAGGGTAGACGGTGATTCTTCATCTGGAGCAGGGGGAATAAAGGGCTTTTGGACAAACACATTGCAGGCATGGATGCCCCTGGGAGCAGTATATTGTTTATAGTTTTGGATGATTTCTTTTCTGGAACCAGGGCCAAGGTAGTGCAAAACCCCGGAGGAAAAAATAATATCAAACTCTGTATCCAGGCGAAAGTCAAAAAGATTGGCTTGAAAAAAATTGATTTGAACTTGTTGGGCGTGTGCTAATGTTTGGGCTTTCCCGAGACCTGCAGGCGCCACATCAAAAGCAGATACCCTATAGCCGTTTTTGGCGAAAAAAACAGCGTCTTTTCCTTCCCCACAACCAATATCCAACAATGTATAGGGCTTGACTGGAGGCCGAAGCCGCATGACATCATAACACATGGGAGAAGGTTCAAGGCCCCAATAGTATGTTGTGGTTTGATACCTGTCCTCATAGGCTGTGACCTTTGGGCATGGGGGCATATAGCCCAGTAAGCTGTCAATGCTGACTTGAAATACATCCGCAAGGCGAGGTAGCAGCCCAATATCAGGAAGTGATTGGCCGTTCTCCCATTTGGAGACTGCTTGAAAGGAAACATGGAGCAATTGGGCCAATTCCTCTTGGGTAAAGGATTTGGCTTTCCGCAGCCTGGCGATGTTTTGGGCCAAGTTTTTCATGGGCTCACCTTCTTTCTAGGAACATTGTATCTGTTTTTAAGGCGCCAGACAATCAACTGGGCATGGAGATTTGCCCAAAACTCCCGAGTCAGTTGAATCGCTAACTATAAGGAATTGATTTTCTTTTCATTCTTTTATCATTTGGATAATAGAGAACAGAAATACAGACCTTTTTTTGCTGGATAATGGTTAAGTGGAGAAAAGAAAATCAGCCCAGAACCTATTGGGCAAACTGGATTTGCAAATTGTAAAATAGGTGGATTCATGAAAAGTATGGGAGAGTAATCAGGGTTATTTTCGGTTTTTGTCTAGATTATATTTTTATTGCTAGAAAAACTGTGCAAAAGGCCGCAAGATTTTTATACAGTTCATCCCAAACCTTGATTCATGTGAGTTTGCGCGTGTTGCCTTAAACCGTTCTGCCACGCTTTGTGAAGTGCCCTTGGAAAGTTGGGCGGCAAAAAACAGAAATCAGCAAGCAAGCCCTGAACTGACCCCTGTCTTGCTTGCTGATGTGGTTATGACTGAAAATTTGTTTGTTACTTGTTAAAGTGGTTGTTCTGACGAACTGGTTTCGATTCGTCATTCACCATTCCGACGCCGAGGTGGAACGCGGCTTCTTTATCCTTTGGGAACACTGTCTCGTGGCGAGCCTTTTTCTTTTCAGCGTCAAACATTGTCCAGTCGTATTTCTCGTAATCCTTGACCTGCAAGGTATCGCTGGAGATAAGAACTTCTACTGATCCGAAGGTGTTTTTCATCGTCTTTTTGTAGGCGTCAAGCACCTTATTGTATCCTACAATGGGGAATGCTGCCTCTGGGCAGTTGCTCGTAAAGATGAGTACAACGGGCATTTTATGCGTACAGTAGCTTTTAGGCTCGGTCTTATAGGTTACATACGGAAAGATGAGCCGCTCGTACAGGGCGCGCACCTCCGCCGTGGCCTCGCCGAGATAAATAGGCGAGCCGAGAATCAGCCCGTCCGCGTCTCGTATCTTTTCCAAAACCAGTGCAAGGCCGTCTTTACAGACACAAGTGCCAAAATGCTCCTGCTGCTTACAGCCGAAGCAGGAAATGCAGCCTGTATGCTGTTCAAGTCTGTATAAGTCGATGACCTCGACCTTGGCTCCGCGGGATTCTGCGCCGCGCGCCGCTTCTTGCACAAGCGTATCGGTGTTCCAGTTCTTTCGGGGACTTCCGTTAATAGCCATTATATGTTTCATTACAATTCCTCCGTATTTTGTGAATGCTGCTTGCAGCACTCTGATTTGCCGGATGACACTTCTTTGAAGCTCTTGTTTTTCCGCAATCTAAATAACCGGTGCGTTATAGCTCCAGTGTAATCCCCTCTTACTGTAACGTTTCCGCATGAACGATTTCTGCATCTCCCAGGCTAATCAAACTCAGCCACTTCCGCATAATGAGTGGCATTCCGGCGGGTAAATTGCCTCCACCCACAATACAATCGAGCCATGCTGTCTTTTAAATACATCTTCCATCGTTTTACATTCAACTTGCTGTTGGGGTTTTATCATATCTAGCTTCACATCCGCTCCACGATACCCCGTACTTTTCGTTTGTGTTTCCGCTAGCCTGTTAGATGCAGGCATTTTGTAGAACACCTTTGTCAGAAAGAAATTGATGACCAGAAGCAGAACGGGGTTTATCGGTATTTTGATGTTTTTATATTTCATAATATCCAGGTGAATATCACAATCTTTCATGGTGGAAAGCCTTTCAAAATCCGATTTGTCGTGCTACGCCTTTTACCGCCTGCGGCGAATTATTTTCTTCAGTCTAAGTCTAACGGTCGCAAATGTCAAACAACTCATTACGTTTTGATTCGCTTTTGCGTTAACACTCCCTAGTCCAGTGATACGCTTTTTGTTCCGGAAAGCATTTCCTGGGGGAAAGTTTAGGCATAAGAGAAAATGAAGCTCATACCATAATCCATTGTTAGGTTCATAGATTCATGTTCCTGCAATGGATTATTTTTCTATGGATAGTTAATGGGGCCTAATGTATTGAGGAAACCCCTAGGGGCTTATGATACAGCGATTCCACCAAAACGTGCAGCAAGGCTGTTCCAACCTATCATTAGACTGTGTAGGGGTAACTCAAATGCAAGGCAAAAGTAGCACCATTTGCCAAACAGCTAAAGGTGCTTCGTCAAAGCTGGACTGGTTGCATTGCTATGCTGGCTATTTATTTTCGCTTCATTCCCCGGATGATGGCTTTGGTTTGGGGATCCACCTTCAAAGATTCAATGATTTTTTGCAGGGCTTTGTGATAGGTGAAGTCATCCAGATGGTTGTGGTGCAGATAGTCCATGGTTTGGTCTGGAAATTCTCGAAAGCAGATGGAAATGGCCCAAGCCACAGCCATTTGGGCATAATATCCTTGGGGCTGGACAGCGTCCAAGGAGGTCAAAACAGGACGGATATAGGGTTCTTGGATGTAATATTGCAGCAACATGACCACAGCAAAGCGGAGGAAATATTCCCGCTCTTCCTGCAAATAGGATTGTAGAAAGGACCATACCGTTTGGGGATACTGACGGGTTATCTTCAAGGTGCTGCAAAAGCTGTCGCAAACAGCCCAATTGTTGATTTTGGGCACAAACCAGGCAATATGGCGGAGGATTTCTTCTATCTCTGCTTTGGCATATCCAATGACCATGCCAGAAATCATGGTTTCCTCCAGGGTATTGTCTTGGGCTGTGGCAAGGTAGGTGCGCCAATCCCCCCTGGCCAACTGTTGGGCTAATTTTCTCAGCTTAGGGGTCCGCACGCCCAAGATATTTTCCACGCCTGGTAAAAGTTTTTGCATGAATCGTTGATAATCTGGCTCTGCTAGAGCTTGCAATTGTTGTTTCACTGCATGGTTCATGGGCATAACCCCTTTGTATGATAGTTTGACTTTATTTTGCATGGTGTTGCATAGTTTTGACCAGGAATCAGCTGTCAACAGGGCTTAAAAAGAATTGAGCTGGGTCTTAGATTCTTGGGATAAGCTATCGCTGGTATTGCCCTAGCGTAAGGTATTGTCAATAGCACCTCAATTCCAGTTGCCAAGTTTTTTCTCCTGCTGACAGCTAAAATTTGTTTTTGTATTGAAAAGACCAGGCAAGGGTTCTGGTAGCAATCATTCAGGGGGGTATGGCAGAGTGGAAGTGTAAAATATAATTGCATTTATGAAAAGTAAATGACTGCATACAGAAAGTGAATACCAAAGCATGGGGACCAAAGCCTACTTAAAAGGGCAGCTCCAGCCAATGGGAGTGGAGTTTAGACTAGTGATACGAATATAGACAAGGATAAATCAACATCATGATTTTCTATTTAACAATATCAGTAATACTGAAAAAGATTGTACCTTATACTATAATCATGTTAGAATACATGGGGACAGCGTCTGGGTTATATGATGCTAATTTTGAGTAAACGTACAACTAATGCGGAAGAGACTCTGCTTTTTAAGACAAATTAGACCAATTCATCACAATACCCAATACATGTCCAGGATAAAGGAATGATTTTCAAAAAACTTTTGGTTGTGTGAAAGACAACATCGTAATTTTAAGCAAAATTTTATCTTCAGCATGATGTTAGACTCGAAAAGGGGGAACTCTTTTTTGTAGTAGGAGATACAAAGAGAAATTCTCCTTAGACTCTATTATCATGCCTGGCATAGACGGATACACCTCCCTTTCTATCCTGAGTAGATTTCTCCTACTCCTTCATTCCTTTCTTTGTAATTTCGCAAAAGGACAACGGATTTGTTTGCGGTTTATCCCATGGTGCTGCTTTGGTTAGGCCATCCCTGGGCCTAAATCAGCAATGTTTTGGATATGAGTGAAATTGAGTGTTCCAAAATAACTTTGAACATGGTGGCTTCCTACCTTAGCTTATTCAATCAGCTTTCTACCATGATGTTCCACAGGCCAATACGAATCCGCCACACCATCTGGGACACCAAAGAAAGTAGGCCATGACTTTCAATGCTTTTGATGAGAACATGAAAAAGAGTTGTATCAATGTGCCAGTAAACCAATCATTTGGACTACTTGTAGGGGAAGATGGCTATTGGGTTTATAAGCTTCTTGATACATGTAAAATAAGGAGAAGGCTTTATGAGAAAGAAAAAGAAAACAAGGTTGTGGGTGGTATTGTTTACTTTTATCTTTATGCTTGGAGGTTGCAATGGTAAAAATACAGTGGTAAATTATCAGGAGCCTTCTGAAAAAGTAACAATAATTACCTTTTTTGGGAATAAATACGAACCAGAAAATGTGCTGGTGATTGAAAATATTATTTCTAGATTTATGAAAGAAAATCCAAACATTCAGGTGTCTTATGAGAGTTTAAAAGGGAGCAAATATTATGAAGCTTTGGAAAAACGAATGGCTGCTGACAAAGGCGACGATGTGTTTATGGTGAATCACGATATTTTATTGAACCTGGAAGCAAAGAAACAGGTTTTGGATTTGTCAGAGCTTCGTACTGTTCCGGAGTACACAGATCAAATGTTTCGTCAAATGAATGAAAAGGGAAAAATTTACTGGTTACCAACCACAGTGTCTGCTTTTGGGCTCTATTGTAACCTGGCTCTTTTAGAGGAACATAAACAAAAAGTGCCTGAAAATCTGCAGGAGTGGAAGGATGTCTGCAACTATTTTGTAGAAAAAGGAATTACCCCGATTATTGCCAATCATGATATTTCTTTAAAGACATTGGCCATTGGCCAGGGCTTTTATGCTGTATATCAAGAGAATCGCCAGGAAGAAGTATTTGGCAGCCTGAACAAAGGAGAAGAGAAGTTGAGCCAATATTTGGCTTCAGGGTTTTCTTTGGCCGAAGAATTTATCAAAAAAGGCTATATTGATGCCCCAAAGGCGCTGAATACCAATAAAACTTCGGATGATTTGCAGGAATTTGTAAAAGGGGAAGCGCCGTTTATGCTGACAGGTGCCTGGGCAGCCGGGCGGGTGAAAGGGATGCACCCGGATTTTGAGTTTAAGGTGGTACCATATCCAGTACTGGAGAAGGGGTCTCTTGTTGTCATCAATGCAGATACCCGCTTAAGTGTCAATGCGAATAGCAAGCATATAGATGCTGCAATGCAATTTGTAGAATATTTCACGCGGGCAGAAAATATACAGCAATTTGCTGATCAGCAAGCTTCATTCAGCCCGCTGAAAGGTGGAAACCCTTCTGCTGTTAAGGAGATTCAGCCTTTAATTTCATGTTATCAATCCGGCAGAACAGTGTTTGGAACTGATGGGTTGCTGAATTTGCCACTTTGGGATTTGACCGCAGAGGTATCAATAAAACTGCTTTCAGGGGAACCTCTGGAATTAACCATGGATTGGATGGATCAACGGATTTTGGAGGAAAGGGGAACATTGTGATGAAAAAAAAAGGTGCTGGGAGCATTAAGAAAAAAATTGCTTTAACAGCTGTTTTGGTCGGTGGTGTTCTCAGTTTTCTAACCTTTTTTTTTATCCAAGGGGTACAAAAGCAATTATGGGAACAATCCATCCGTACAATTATGGAAAGTACCCAGCAGGGGTGCAATACGTTAAGGATACAGCTTCATGATGATTATGAATCCATGGAATCTGTTATGAAATATATAAAAGAGTTTTCTATCGGACAAAAGGAGGAACTGGGAGAGCTTTTAGACAATTATGGGCAGGTAGAGAAAAATATCAGTTTATATTTACCAGACGGTACTTGCATTCCAGCAGATTCACAAAGGGATGAGGAGGTAGAAAGGGCATTAGCTGGAATTGATAAGAAAAGTGGAATTATTAATCCTCATATCAGCAGTGTAACTGGCGTTAATGTCATAGATCTGTTTGTAAAAGTAACCATGCAAGATGGAACAGAGGGTTATCTCCTTAAGGAATATGAAGTAAACAGCATTGTGGATAGCTTTACCCTGTCTTTTTATAATAATGCTGGATTTTCTTATGTAATCAATACCCAGGGAGATGTTTTGATCCGCTCCCCCCACCCCAATAGCAACAAAACCGTAAAAAACCTGTTCGATATGCTGCCAAAATCTCAAAATAATCCGGATAGTTTGGCACAGTTTGCGCAGTCGCTGAAGAATTCCAATACAGGATGGGCTGTTTTTACCTATCAAGGAGAAAAGACTGTTTTTTGTTACACCCCCCTAAAATTGCAATCAGATTGGTATCTGATTGCAATTATTCCCCAGGATGTTGTCAATGCCCAGACCAATGAAATTTTAATACGAGCCCTGACTCTGATTGGATGCATCATACTTGGCATTTCCATGCTGCTGGTGTTTTATCTTCAGTATGAAAATAAAACAAATAGAAAACTGATAAACCAGGCGGACTATATCAGACATTTGTTTAACGCAGTTCCTGAGGGAATCGCTGTGATAACCGTGGAACTCCCGCACCGGTTTGTACAGCTCAATCAAGAAGGGCTGCGTCTGCTCAATTATCAGGAATGTCCTTTCAATGATACCCCCAATCAGTTATGCCTCCAGGATATCATTCATCCGGATGACTATGAAGAAATTGCAAAGCTTTTTAAAAATACGGCCATGAGCAATCAAAAAAATGTTTTTGAGATTCGGGTCCTAAAAGCTGATGGAGATTATTTTTGGGCCGCTGGCATTGTGGAAAAGACCCTGGATGAAAATGGAAAACAGGTTTTTATTATAACAATGCACGATATAACAGATGAAAAGACGGCCAAAGAAGCAGCAGAAAGAGAAAAGCTTCAGGAACGCATCACATTGGTGGGAGCGATTTCCAATGCTTACCCGGTGATTGTTAGCCTGAATTTGACCAAAAATACGCTAAGCTTTATCTATATAAAGTCAGGATTGATGCTCCGGCTGGGAGAACAAAAATTATATAGTGAGCTTTTTGAATCCATGTTATCCACAATCCACCCGGATAGCATAGAGAAATTTAAGTGCCGCTTTTCCTTGGGAAATCTTCGTAAAACGCTTGGACAGGAGAAAAGTGAGGTGTTTTTGGAAGCAAAACAAATGCTCTCAGATGGAAATTATCACTGGACTTCTACCCAAATCATTCATGTGGACAATCCCTATTCAGAAGATAGACTGGCGATTCTTATCTCACGCTGTATTGATGAGCAGCGATATGAGGAGGAACAGCAGCGCCAGGCACTTCAGAGCGCATTGGACAATGCGAAGGCTGCCAGTGAAGCCAAAAGCCAGTTTTTATCCAATATGAGCCATGATATCCGGACGCCAATGAATGCAATAGTGGGAATGACGGCCATTGCAATAACTCATTTGGACAACCGCGAGCGGGTAATGGAGTGTTTGAATAAAATTAGTCTTTCCAGTAAACATTTGCTCAGTCTAATTAATGATATTTTAGATATGGCAAAAATCGAGAGTGGAAAGCTTTCACTCAGAGACGAGCCGTTTAATTTTGCAGAATTGGTGGCAGATGCTGTGGAATTGGTGCGACCTCAGTCGGACGTTAGTCAACTCAAGATGGATGTCCATTTGGAAATGCTGAAAAATGAGAAAGTATTGGGGGATCCTTTGCGTATCCGGCAGGTGTTCATCAATATTTTAAGCAATGCGATAAAATATACCCCAGCAGGTGGAAGCATCCATATTGAAGTAAAACAAGAAAGCAGCTCCCACAGAGGATATCAAAGTTATATTTTTTGCTGTGCAGATACTGGTATTGGTATGGGTGCAGAATTTTTAAAAAAGCTGTTCCAGCCCTTTGAACGGGCCCAGGATTTTACAACCAGTAGGATTACGGGAACTGGTTTAGGGATGGTGATTACAAAAAATATAATTGATTTAATGAATGGTGATATTTGGGTGGAAAGTAAGCCTGGAGAGGGATCTGTCTTTACGGTAATGCTTCCTTTGCAACTGCAGGATGCAGAGCAAGCGGCAATACCACAAGAATGGCAAGGGGTACATAGCCTGATTGTGGATAGTAATAAGCAGATGGGCGAAAATACTGCGGAACTTTTTAAGGAGATGGGACTTTGTGCGCAATATGTTACAGAGGGGAAGACTGCAGTCAAATATGTTGTGCAAGCGAAAGATACGCCAGAGCCATTTCAATTGATTATGATAGACCGGAATATCATGGATATCAATGGTATAGAGGTAGCCCGGCGTATTCGGAAGGAAACAGGAGGCAAAATCCCTGTCATAATACTGACTGCATATGATTGGTCAGACATAGAAAGTGAGGCCAGGGATGCCGGTGTAACGGCTTTTTTATCCAAACCCCTTTATCGATCCAAAATATGCCATTTACTCTGTGAATTGAGTGGTGAAAAGAATCCCATAGAACAAAAAGTTTTGACCAATAAGCCTACGTATGCCAGCAAGCGGGTCTTGGTGGTGGAGGACAATGCAATAAACAGAGAAATCGCCTGGGCACTACTGGAGGAACTAGGGGTACAGGTAGAAGAAGCCAGGGACGGGGAAGAGGCAGCCAGGAAAGTAATGGAGTCTGAAGAAGGTTATTATGACCTGATTTTAATGGATATTCAGATGCCAAAAATGGATGGTTATGAGGCAACCCAGGCAATCCGGTTGCTGGAGCGTCAGGATGTGAGGCAGATACCGATTGTCGCAATGACAGCCAATGCATTTGAAGAAGACATACGGGCGGCCCTGCGGGCAGGGATGAATGAGCATTTTGCAAAACCAATTGATGTGAAAGCATTGCAACGATTATTGCATAAATATTTAGCAAATACACCCTCCAAAGAAGAATAAGCAGTGAACCAAAACTTGCGGATTTGAACTTATCCTGATATTGATTGAAGAACAGTGTCCGTTGGCCATTGTTCGGAAATGCAGCAAGATACGGGAATTGCTAGTCTGGGATATCCTTTTGTCATGTTCAGATTGCGAAATGTAATCTTTATATGGAATATTCGCTCTCATCACCCGGCGGAAAACATTTGCAACAGGAGAATTTGTGGCATTTGCAAAGGATTGGCAAGAACTGATGAAAGCTATATTTCCAAGCTATTATGAAAAAATTTACACGGATTCTCCTAAACATCGCATAGAAAGATCAGCCTTGGGCTTGTTGATACAGTAACTCAAATTCAGCCAATGGCATGGGTTTGCCGAAAAGATATCCTTGAATGAGATCGCAGCCCAGCTCTTGTAATACAGCCAATTGTTCCACAGTTTCCACCCCTTCAGCCACCACCTTCATATTCAATTCCCTGGCCATGGCAATGATGCTGGACACAATGGCTTGATCCCGTTTTGCATGGAGGCCGTTGTGGAAAAAGACCATGTCCAGCTTTAGCACATCCACCATCACATCTTTGAGTAGGTTCAGGGAGGAATAGCCAGACCCAAAATCATCCAGAGAGAAAAGAAAACCCCGGGCGCGCATTTGTCTCATGATATAGTCCAAGTGTTTAACGTTTTCCACCACAGTAGTTTCTGTGCATTCCAGTTCTAATAATCCGTCAGGTATGGCGTATTTTTTTTTGATGGCAGTATACTGGTGAATGAAATCTTCTTGAAAGACACTGATCCGGGATACATTTACTGAAATCCTAAAGAGCTTTTTTCCTTCCTTTTGGCGTTGTTGTAAGAAGTGGCAGACTTCTTCAAACACAAACAAATCCAAGGCTGCAATAAAGCCGTTTCTTTCAAATAAAGGAATGAAATCACCAGGGGATACCAATTTTGCCCCGGGTTTATTCCACCTGACCAAAGCTTCGGCCCCTATGATTTTATTGCCTTGTTGGATATCCACCTGGGGTTGCAGATAGATACAAAATTCTTTGTTGTTTAAGGCAACCTGCATATTGGCCTCAATTTCTTGTTCCCGTAGGATTTGTTTGCGCATATCTTCAGTATAAAAGGCGCAGCCACTGCCCCTTAAAGTTTTGATGCTTTTTTGGGCAATATTAGCCCGGTCCAACATGTCTTCAATGCTGAGCACATCTTCTTCTTTTTCAATACAATAGATGCCAGAAACCAATTCAATTCGAAAATTTTTCCCTATAAGTTCTGGATAATTGGCCAATAAATCAGCAGTCTTTTGAAAACGATTTTTCAATTCCTCGAGTTTTTCATAATAGAGGAAGGAGGTGAAATAATCAGAGGAAATCCGGGCAAAGGTTTCTCCTTTGCGACAATCCTCGGCAATGATTTCAGCCCAATATTGTAAGACGCGATCGCCAAAATCATAGCCATACATATCATTGATACACTTGAAATTTTTAAGATCACAATACCAAAGGGAGTATTTGGTATTACCGCGTTTTTGCAAAAGCTTGGCTACTTCCATTTTGTATTTGCTGAAATTATAATATCCTGTTAAATCGTCATATTCAGCCCGGTATTCCAAAGCCTTTTTATCCTTTATGGCTGCATCCACATCATTGATGGTGATGATGGAACGTTTCAGCATGCCTTGCGGGGTACGTAAAAGCGTAAGGGCGATTTTACACCAAAGATATGAACCATCTATTTTACGGAGGCGCACGGTGATGTCCACTTTGTCCCTCCCTTGGTGGACAGCGGACATCACCGTGGCCACCAAGTTCCAATCTGCTGGGTGTACATCATGAGGCGTGATAAAAAGGTGGTCACCTTGATTTTGGGTGATATTCTGGCTAAAGGTATATTGTTGAGCCAAGGGAGACATGTAATACTTGTTGGCTTCCTCAATCCATTCCAGGACAATGGTGCCGGTTTGTTCCACTATGATGCGGTAACGCTCGTCATCTTGCTGTTGTTGGCGCAACAAACTGTTTTGATAGGCAATTTCCTCGGCATTCTTTTTTTCATCAATATCCATGATAAAGCAAAGAAGGATTTCATCCCCTTGCTCATTGTGCATGGGCACCAATAGCAAAGAAGCCCATTTGTATGCTCCTGTTTCCCTCAGTTTGCGGAACTCGCCCAGAATGCTTTCATAGCCATTTGCCAGCTTTTGCCTGATTGTATTGAGACTGAAAAAGCTGAGAAAACGTGGGGCGTCATCCGGGTGGATCATGTGCGCCGCTACTTCAGCAATGCCTTCACTGAGCAGGCCTTTTTCCGGTGGTATGACATATTTGTTTTGTTTATGGTACACAATCCGGTATTTGTTTTGGGTTATATTTAATTCAAACAATTCGTCATAGGTATTGCGTAAAGCAATGTCATAATAATTTTCCATGGATTCATGGTTTGAGGAAGCATTACCAGCCGTCTCTTTCCTTGGGTTGTCCAGGGCTTGGGCAGGGGAAGAGAGATGCACTACACTGGCCTTGTATTGGCTTTCCTTTACTTGGTGGCATAGGATTGTGGCATGATAGATTTTGAAAGTGGGATTCTGGCAAACAGAATCCGGGGTAACCAGGGTTAGGTTGCCGTATACCAAAATGTGGCCTTGGGGCAAGGTTTTTGTGGCCAACTGATGGTTTTGGAGCAGATAAGTATTTTTGGGGGTTTGGGACATTTTGCTTAACAAAGCTTGGAGAGCAGTGCTATGTTGCACTGGTGCTATGGATTCAGCACAAAACCAGCACACATCTGGGGTGACCAATTGCAACACCTTGTGGGTATCTTTGTTTACCAGATATGCGTTCAGCAATTGTTCAGCAGTTTGTATGGCCCTGGCAATTTCTTTTTCCATGTGGAAGCTCCTTCTATTGGTACCAAATCCTAGATCCAAAGGAAAGTCTCAGGATAAACGCTAGATAGACAGTGTCAATATCTTTTGCTGCTATAAGAGATATATTTTGCTAAAATCATAGCATATTTTGCCAAAAAAAGATATGTAATGCAAGAAAAAAGAAGAGGAACGGTTTGTATTTTAAGGGCTATACTATCTTTTTGAGGTAAACAGCAGGATGTGGGTTTTATATTTTTGGCAATGGAAATTTATCCTATTTACTCAATATTTCTGTATCTTTCTAGACTGGTAGGGCAGGTTTTATTGACTAAAACCAGGCAGTATGGGATTAGGACATAAAGTCTGAGAAATGAATTGTTCCCTTCGATATGTCTTGTTCCAGGACATGGGTTTGATTTGAATAGTATCTTCAAGGCAAAGGGTTTCCCAAGACATAAAAGCATTGGCAGATAAATTGCTTGCTAAATCATATTTTTTTACATATGATATTGTAGAAAATTTTAGTATTAAAACAAAACAATTGCAATGGTAAAATCGTATGCTGTGCAGGTTGTTTTGTTTGTATAAGGGGATAATTGCAGGATTTGCCCAAAGAAACCAGGAGGAATGGAAGGTTTAAGGCAGCATGATAGCATGGTGGGATGGTACAAACACCTAATTGTCTATTTTAATTGTATGATAATAAGTGTTTATGCCAATGAGGGAAGCTTTATCGTTTGTTCTTATATCCAGCATTATCCAAATGAAACTTGATAAAATCCACAGGCATCCAGACGATTTTTTTCAGTGACCAATATGATTGGGGTACAATGTCTTTTTTTACCTGACCCTCCAGTTCTCCTAACAATTGCTGGGCAACCCCTTTTCTGCGGTGCTGTTTGTCCACAATCAGGTTTTCTAACACCATAAATGATCGACAAGCCCCGTATAAATCTGCACAAACAATGCCCGCCACTGACCTTATGAAGGAGTTTCCTGCCACAGCGCATAAGATCATATGTGAATGTTGGTCTTTTAATCGCCAGAACTGGCGCTGCATTTTTTCTATATGCAATGGTTGGCCCCAAAATTGTTGATATAATTTCATTAGTTTAGGTATATCTTCCATGGCTACTTCACGAATTAGCATAGGAATAGTCTCCTTTGGGCATTTTATTGATTCCAGCTAAGACTTTCTTAAGAGCGCATGCAGGTGTAGATAGAAATGTCTTATCAATATACGGTTTCTTACCCATTGGTTCCATAAGGATTTTCTATTATTTTATCCTGTATTAAGGATTTTTTCATCCTATAATGTTTCAGCTTTACTCCCCTTCGTTTCACCTCTTGGACCTGTATGACCTGATATCTTCTTTTCTCAAAAAATGGTTTGGCTGTAATGGAGGCATGGGTGTTAATGTTTGCCACAAAAAAGGCTTTTTCCAGTTTATCACAAAGGGCCGTGGCAATGCCCTTGCCCTGATGGTTTTGATGGACATAAAGACGGTCTAAATAACCAGTCTTGTCAATATCGCCAAAGCCCACAATCATATGGTTCTCCAGGGCCACCAAAGTGTAATGTGCTAAAAAAGATTGATGCCAATCCGCAAGAGGTATGCTTTTTGTTGCCCAGACAGCCAATTGTTCTTTGGTATAATCCTTTACATTGACAGAATGCACTGTATCATAAAATAATGCTGCCATTTCATGACAATCTTTGGGTTGATATGCTCTTATTGTTATCATTTTATATTTCCTTTTGCATGTTTTATTTGATAGATAGCAAAACACGCCCCTATTGATATTGCATATATTTTAAAATCCTTGCACGAAAATTCCGGCAACTGGGCAAGGATTAAGATTTTTTTAGTCTAAAGGCATAAAACGAACATTTGCATTGTCTTCCTCCAGCAGATTTGCTGGAGGAAGAAGATTTTACGGTAAGGTCATGGCGTAGAGCAAGAGACAATCCACAGGTTTATCTTGCTGGTTGTTTTGGATGTCTGCTAAGGTTAACAGGGGGTCGTGCAAGAGATAGACGTATTGGGTTCCTTGCTCAATCCAGGTCTTTAAATAGGGATAGGTGAATTGCCTGTCAGAAGCGCTTTCTCCGGCAAAGGCATCCCGGGAAATGTCCATGACGCCGCGGTATACTGTGCCATCATAGGTGACCCTGGTCACAATGGGATCCCCTTCCACAGTATAGATCACCACAGTGAGGTCTGCTTTTTTCCCCTGCTGGGAATTGGCAATGAATTGCTCCGAGAGATCCAGGGAGGATTGTAATTTTCCGTGTACCACCACAAAACAACCCTGGGCCACAGCGGTTTCAGGGGGAAGTTCTTGGGGCAAAGAGGCCAAATCCTGGTACAAGGGGGCCCAAAGCTTGGCAGCTGCTCCTGGGGGCACAGGCCACTGGGTTTCCGGGAGAACCAAGGTATTGTATACCTGTTGGTAAAAAGCCCGGAATTGGGTTTCATCTTGGGCAAACTGGCGGATATCTTGCCCCCCTAAAGCCTCTTGGGCCTGCTGTCTGGTATATACAATGGGACAGGAGAAGTCTGCGTTTTTGTCTGTAAGCATATAGGTGATACTATCCGCATTGTCAATGACACTGAGGAGTATGATGGCATTGCGGCAAAAGGCCAGGTTCGAGATTTTTCCCTCTGGGGCCAAGGCTTGGTAATCTGTAATGGTGCATTGAACAGTGACCCCATAGGGTTGGGCATGGGTTTGTAAGGCAATGGAATCTAATTGAACGCCCAACGGCAAGGGTACGCAGCCCACCAGGGCGCCTACTTTGCTGTTATTACCCACATAAGGGGTTTTATTTTCCAATAATTGGGCCACTGGATCCTGAGTTTGCACCAAAGCCTTTTCTTTGCCTAAAGGATTGACACAAAGGCCCAGGGTTACAGCTGCTACAGCGATCAAGGCCACCAGGATCAACCAAAAGGCTGGACGCCGGTATTGCAACACATTGCGAATGCGGGTTTTGATGCTTTTTTCTCCAAAAGCCAAAGGAGAAAGCAAGCTTTGGTTTTGGGAAAAGGATAAAAGGGCCTTGGCATAGTTTCCCCGAATATCCTCCGGAGCCCGTCGCAATACGCTTTCATCACAGGACATTTCCATGTCCTTGGTCATCAAACCATAGGACAACCAAATCAGAGGATTAAACCAATGCACAGCCAAGGCCATAAAGGCCAGGGGCTTGAGCAAATGGTCAAAGCGTTTCACATGGGTTTGTTCATGCTGCAACACATAGGCCCTTTCCTGGTGTCCCAGGTTCAAGGGCAGGTAGATTTTAGGTTTTAGAACACCTAAAACAAAGGCTGTTTGGATTCTGTCGCTGGTAAAAATGTTGTCCTGCACCAGAGTGGCAGTGGCTAAGCGGTGTTTTAAACGGAAATAGGCAAATAACCCGTAACCGAATAAAAAGAGACATCCTCCCAGCCAGAGAATGGCCAGTGAATCCAAAAGAATTTGCCAGGAAGGCATACTGACTTTGGGTGTTTCCTTAGGAAAAACCTGGGCCAAGTTTTTGTTTATCGCCTGTTCCCCTTGGGTAAGGACGCTATGTATCCCCGGGTGCTTGATGGAAGCAATATCTTGGGGCATGTTTGGGGGGGCAACGGGGAAAAAGCTGAAAGCGCTTTCCCAAGAAAAGGGGCAGACCAAACGAAATAACACCACAGCCCACAGGGCATAGGAAAAGATGGTAGGGGCTTTTTTCAGCACTTGGCGGACCAGGAGGACCAACAGCACGGCAAAACTGGCGGTAAGGCTCATTTGGCAAATGGTAAGAAATAATGCCGTCATTTTCTGGCCTCCTCAATCATTTGTTGCAATTCATCCGCTTCTTGGGCGGAAAGCTTTTTATCCTGTAAAAAAGCAGCCAAAAAAGCAGGCAGGGAATTGTCAAAGGCCTTTTCTAAAAGCACTTCGCTTTCATACTTTTGCACCTGTTCCCGCTTGACTAGGGCAGTGACCAAGGCCTTTTCATTGCGCAAAATGCCTCGATTGCATAATTTGCGCAACATGTTGTAAGTGGTGGATTTTTTCCAGCCTAATTGTTCCAAACATACTTTTGAAAGTACAGTGGAATTCACGGGTTCTAAATCCCAGATAATGCTGACGAATTTAAATTCAGCATCAAAAAGTTTGTAGGGTTCCATGGTTGTTTCCTCCTTTAGCCATAGGTGGCAATGGGTTTGCTTGAGTAAACCTAAGTGATTATGAGTTTATTGGAACAAACCTTATTTGTCAAGCAAAATTTTACCTTGTTAAGAATGCCATTGAAGGCAACACCCTTACCACAGCTTTGGTGCAGGAAGGCGTCACGATTGAGCAAAAGCCGCTCAAAGACCATTGGAGGCAATAGGCCACTGGGATGCTTTTGGGGATGTGGAACGCTTGGTGTCAAAAAAGGTGCCGCTGACTGAATCGATCATCAAAGGCATCCATGCTCTTGTTCTCTGGACAGGCCAGATGATAAGGGCGTGTACCGCCCGCCTCCCGTCACGATCATGGGTGCATACCATGAACCGCCCCAGCCCTATTGGGTGCCAGTGCAGATGGAACAGCTGATTGCCGGGCAAAAAGGAACAAAGTGCCATCCCATAGAGAACGCCGTTGTGTTTTACCTGGATTTTAAGGGTATCCATCCGTTCATTGATGGCAACGGGCGCACCAGTAGGCTGCTTCCCAATCATATGCTGATGTAACAGGGCTACCCATTGACATAAAAATTTGCAGACAGGAAGCGGTACTACGCCTGCTTTGACAGTTATGATAAGGATAAAACCGCCATGCTGATGGTAAAAATGGTTGTGGAGTATTTGGAAGAACGATTGGGGCGGTATTTGTAAGCCTTAAATTAACTTAGCTTTTTATAGACTTGTTTAAAAAAGTGCCATTACCTTAGAGGATATTAAGTTAATGAAAAATACTTTGTTTTGTGTAGACTGCGTATAAAATCAGGAAATAAATGCCCTATTTGCAAAATGACGATTATAAAGCCTAAAACTATAGTTACATAAGTCAAAGGTTTGTTGAATCTAGGAGAATATTGGCGCATAGGTGTGGTAGAAATGATGAATCGAAAACATATGTTCTTAAAATAATCCGGGTTCTAAAAAGAACCCGGATTATTTTAATCAGCGTCAGGCGTCTTTTCTTCTGCCAGCACAAAGCTGTTGCGGCCTTGTTTTTTTGCTTCATAGAGGGCCAGGTCAGCTTTTTGATACAAGTCCTCAAAATTTTGGTTTTCCTCTGTCAGGGCAATGCCAATGCTAAAAGTAAGAGGGTGATGGTTTTGCAGTAAAATTTTTTCTTTGGCTTCTTGCAACAGTTTTTGGCATTTGGGGGCAATGATTGTGTGGTTGGCAAGTGGATAGATAAATATCATAAACTCATCGCCCCCTAAGCGACCAATGATGTCTGTTTCTTGAAAGTTTTCCTGAAACAGTTTGGCGGTTTGAACCAAAACCTGATCCCCAGCATAATGGCCCAAATGGTCATTGATTTCCTTAAAATGATCAATATCAATGATCAACATGGCTCCAGGGACTAGAGGACGCTGGGCCAAACAGTTTGTGACCAGTTCCCGGCTGGTGGCAGCATTGTAAAGTCCGGTCAAACTGTCCCGGCGGGCTTGTTCCAGCAAAGCGTCTTTTTCCTCTATTTCCTGTTGGATATCCGTTACTTTGCCCACACAGTAGACAGGTTTGTTATTGGCATCAGGGATGATTTTCACAGTAATGCGCAGCCAGCGGGAGCTGCCGTCAGCCAACTGACAACAAAAATCTTTGGTTCCATCCTTTTGGTCTTTGATTTGGTTTAAAATTTGTTGTTCAATTTCCGCAGCACTACCTTGGTCTTTGCATACATTTTCAGCATCAGGGGCTTGCTCTGGTTGGCCGTTGAATTTCTGGGCATTTTTTTCAGACATAAGCAGGCGGTTTTTTTGAAAGTCATATTCAAACAAATATTCATTGGACAGTTCACTGAGCTGTATATAGCGTTCATGCTCCAGGGCAATCCTGCGGTTAATTTTAATGCGCCCATGCAGGTTCCACAACAAAACACAAATAACCAAAAGGGCCAACAAAGAAAATATTGCCAAAGCATTGGGGTTGGCAGCAATAAAGGCTGAAAAAGTGATTTCCTTTCTGGCATTCATGGTATTGCTGTATATGATGCCTTGCATGGTATAGTCTGGTATGCTGTTGATGGCTTTGTTAAAAATGCTGAGCAAGTTTTGATCCACTGGTTTGGCCAGACCAAAGCACAAATGCTGGATAATATCCGGCTGGGGGATTAAAGAAATATGGCGATATACCGCTTGATTGGCGTAATATTGCACAGCATACGCATTGCCATAGCTATAATCCGCCTGTCCGTACTGTACAGCCTTTAGACAATCCTGGACAGTGGGAAAAAAGATAACTTGACTGCCATACTTGTTTTGAACAGGATAATCTGGGGAAAGAGCCAGGGTTTTGTCCTTTAGATTCGTATTTTTGATATTTTTATTAATAATCATCACAGTAGGAGAAGACAGGTAGGGCCGGGTTAAAGCCACATAATAATCCTGGGCTAAGTCATAATCATATTGAAACCCAGCCACTGCATCTACTTCTTTATTTTGCAACAATTCCTTTAATTGGCTATACTCCGTAAAAGGCACAAAGGTAAATTGGAGTCCCGTGTTTTGGGTTATCTGGTGCAGCAAATCCGGGGTAATGCCTATATAGGTATTGGTGTTATCATCATAATCCTGAAAAGGCATGATAGGGGATTCCAAGGCAATGCGTACTGTTTTTTTCTTTTGGATATAAGCCTTTTCTGTATCTGAGAGATATAATTTTGGCGGCTGGTTGTTAAAGTATTTTTCATAAAGCCTGCTGGTTAAATAGGGATCTGTTTCATTGATTTTCAACATAGCCATATTGATCTGGTTGATGATATCTGTATTGCCCTTGGTGGTGGCTAAATAATAGGGCTGGGGATTGAATCTGGCCACAGTACGAATCCCTGGGTATTGTAACAAATCAATGCCCACCAAAACATCAGCCCGGTTTTCTTGCAAAGCTTCCACTTGTTCCTCTTCATCTGCACAGGGGATGAAGGTAGGAGTAATCCCGTTTTTCTGGCAAAAAACTTGCACTTCTGCATTGCGCTTGGTGGCGGTTTTTAGCACCGCAATACGCAAAGTATGGAGGGACTGGAAGTTAATTGTATTGATAGCAGTGTTTTCTTCCAACACACCCAATACAGTGTAAGCAGTTCCATAATTATCATTGGGAAAATCAAATACCTGGGCTAGCTGGTCATTGTAAACCATGCCACCCAGTAAATCCAGCTCACCCCTTTGTAACATGTCAACCATGGTGGCGAGCACCTCATTGAGATCCCCGGGGAGCTGAACAAATTCATAATCCCAGCCAGTATACTGGGCGATTTCTTGCAAATATTCATAGCTATAGCCATTGTAATGATTGTTTGCATCCACTTCCGTAAGGCCTGGCTGAAGGGGAAAGCCCACCCGCAAAGTCCTGTCTGCAGCAAAAGCAGGGGCAATGGAACCAAGGAATAAACAAGTTGTCAACAAGAAAAAGCCCAATATTGCGGATAGCACTGTAGCGGCTGGTTTGTTCCCCATGGTGTATTCCTTCTTTTCTTAAGGTATCTTGATGTACAGCAAAATGGCTTTTGGTATAATAGTTTTTCAACCAGTTGAATAACAAATAATATCCATTAAACTGTTTTACTTTCTGTTCCATTCTACTTGATTCATTCCTGCTGTACAAGGGGAAAGCCTGGGAACCAAGGGATTTTAACTGTTGCATGTTGGCAAAACAGGGGGTTCATTTCATTTCAAATTGGTATCCAGGAAAACCTAAAGGATTTTTGGTATTACATAAACTTGGCCTACGGGAATAGGGATAATTGCCTGACTTTTACGGACAAGGCTGTACGGTTGGTGATGATTTCCGTACCCCGGGGGTATCCTGTCAGCATGGGAGCTTTGGGATGATGGGTTTTGGTATAGTGTTGCAGTAGGTTCTTGTTGGTATTGGCATAACAATAGGTACAACCATGGGGGCAGGTATGGTAGGCACCAATGTCTATGCTTTGGACGCAACCACAGGCTTTGCGCTGGTGGGGCTCTTTTTTTACTTGTAAGGGCCAGCCCAACAAAGTTTCAATTTTTTGCTGATCAATGCAGGCAGCGTGCTGGATACCCAGGGATTTAAAATCCAGTTCACTGGCACAGGAAAACACAGGCAAGCCGTAGGAGGCAGCAATTTGAGCCAGGCCCTGGGCCAGTCTTTGGATTTCCTCCGGGCAAGGGGCTTGATAGGTGGATTTAAGATGGGGATACAGGGTGAGAAAACTGATGATGCACCGTTGGGTATAACCATGCAAGGCTTGACACAGGGACTCAAAGTGTTTCCAATGCCAGGAAATGGTATGATTATGATCCATAAAAATGGGATCATAACGCCAATCCACCCGCTCTGGTCCCAAACACTGGCTGAGTTGCTGAAAGGTTTTGATAAGCCTGGATTTGGGCGGTAGATTTTGTTCCACTTCCAAGCCGTAGGCTGTAAGGGTAAAGGTAAAATAATAGGTATATCCCAAAGCATCCAGGGCTTCCAAATGGGATAGCATGGGCTGGGGGTTTTTGGTCCAAAAGACCAGGCAGTCCACAGTATCTGGGGTCAAAGCCAAGCGTCCCAATTGATTGGCCTGGTATGGATGGGGAATCAAGACAAATCCCTCTTGGAAACGATGAAGCAACCAAGAACTGTAATGGGCTGGGATATCGGTTCGCCGGCTTGCGCTGATAATCATGTCTTGCATCCTTCTTTCCCTCATCCAGGGGCATTGTTTTGGGGAATCCCAAAACAAAAAAGCCTGGGCCTGTATAAGATGAGGCTATATTTTTCTTAGGCCGCGCAGATTTCATGATTGCTGGGCCTTATCTTTTTTTAACATTTCCTCAAACACCTGGACTGGAACGGGTTTGGAAAAATAGAAGCCTTGGGCAATGTGACAGTGAATGCTTTGCAAAAATGCCAGTTGTTCCTTGGTTTCAATGCCTTCAGCCACCACTTGAATGTGCAGGTGTTGGGCCATGGTGACAATGTGTTGCACAATGATTTTACCCCGTTGGGAATGGATGCTTTCTTTAAAGAAAGTTTTATCCAATTTCAACACATCCACCAGCATTTCTTGGAGCATATGCAAGGAGGAGTATCCTGTGCCAAAGTCGTCCATGGCTACGTGAAAGCCTAAGTCATGCAATTGACTGATGATATCGATTAAGGTGCCTTCATCTTCAAAGAAAGCGCTTTCCGTGATTTCCAGCTCTATTTGGGCTGGATTGATGGCGTATGTTTTTGCAATAGCAGTAAGCTTGGCAAGATAATCCGGCTGGTAAAGACAGCGCCTGGATTGGTTC
The DNA here is from genome assembly GCA_958417755.1 of uncultured Peptococcaceae bacterium. Classification (GTDB taxonomy): domain Bacteria; phylum Bacillota; class Desulfotomaculia; order Desulfotomaculales; family Desulfocucumaceae; genus CATZDY01. The sequence goes on along the minus strand of CATZDY010000034.1, from coordinate 2,895 downwards.
ACAGAAATGGGGACCACGGGCATTCCTTTTTTCTGCCATTCCTGCAGTTTTTGACAAGCTGTTTCCAGCATATACTGATCCAATAGGGTAATAAAGCCATTTTTTTCAAATAATGAAATGAACCGGTCAGGGGTAATCAGGCCCTTTTCAGGATGAATCCAGCGCACCAATGCTTCAGCCCCCACAATGCAGCCTTGGGTAGCATGGTATTTGGGTTGCAGATACAGGGTAAATTCTCCGTTGTCCAGGGCATTTTGCATGCAATTTTCAATATTTTGTTCATCCATGATTTGGTTGATGATATCATCATGGTAAAAATAGCTGTTGACTGTAAGCAGGCCTTTGATTTTGGCCAAAGCCATACGGGCTTTGTTGCCCATCTCATCAATGGACATGCTTTTATCCTGGATTTCGTACACCCCAAAACCCACGGATAAGCTGTGTTTCATGTTGGTCTTAAAGGAAAAAGCCGTGATTTGCTGGACTACCCTAGAGATTCTTTCCTCTAACTCCGGCTTATTGGGATAGGAGGCTAGGATGTGAAAACTATCTGCTTCAAACCGGGCGCAACATTCGTTTTTTCTTTGCTCTTGGCCAAGTATGGTGGCAATATGTTGCAGCAAAGCATCCCCTTGGGCAAAACCAAAGATTTCGTTGATGATTTTAAAGCGGTTGACATTGAGGATGATATAAGCATAGGGGCCGGGTACAGTGTCTAACATTTCCCGGGCCTGTTTGGTAAATAGGTGGCAATTGGCAAGGCCAGTTAAAGGATCGTAATAAGCCAGGCGTTGTAGTTCTTTTTTCGCCTTTTGTTGGATGGCGTGAATATAATAGGAAATTGCGGCCAATACAATGAAAAAGGCAAGCACAATCACCAAGGAAAGGAAATAGACATTGCGCAGAATACCCTGGCGTTGGGCCTCCAATACATCTCCTGAAACCACAGAAAAGATATACCAATCATTGAGCCCCAATGGTTGATAGCTGACATATTCTTTGTTTTCTTCTGTAATGAGCAAAAAGGTACCACTTTGCAGTTTGTCCATATCTTGGCTTATGGCAGTAACATCATTTTTTTGGGGGTTTAAGGAGCGAAAGGAATCCAAGATATTCGTTCCCACCACCAATGTAGCATCATTCAATGTAGCATCATGTTGGGGCATGGAAATGATATTGCCCTGGGCATCTGTGATATAGGAATAGCCTTTGTTGTCAAAAATTTTTACCTGGAATATGCTGTCCAAGTTTTTGGTTTCATAGGTGGCGGATAAAATAGCCACCACTTTGTTTTCCTGCTGCATGGGAACAGTCAAAAGGACCACTTGTTTTGCGGGATCCACAATGGCTGGCATGGGTCCGGCAATGGAAGATATGCCTTGCATGCCCTGAATAAAATATGGTTTTAGCGAAACATTGCCAGCCTTTTTATGGTCATGGGTGATAAAACTGCCGTCAGGAAAGGTAATGGCGCAGCGGGTAAAGCCATATGTTTCGACTGCTGTATTGAGCAAATCATTGACCCTGGAACTGTGTAAATTCTCCTGAACCATATAGGTAGCCAAGGTGTCTAACATTTGGAATTGATCGTGAAACTTTAGATTCACTTTTGAAGCATTGCTGCTGGAAAGCTCTGTTAAGCGGGTATAAATACCATTTGTCAGGCTTTGGTCCAAGGCCTGGCGGTAAAGATTCAAAGCCAGGAGAACACTGGCCAAAACCAGTATCATCAATCCAATGAGCCCAATGGTCAAGGTTTTTTTCATGGGTATAATCCTTTTATCGGTATAGGAAAGCCATTCAAAACAGATATCTTAAAGAGGTGATAAAGGCCTTGAATGGTCTTTTTTCATTATATGACTTCCTGCAAAGGGCGTCAATGAAACAAAGGGGAAACAAACGGGGAGGTTCAGAAGAATCCCGCCCAATTCCTGTCTGGATGATAGCAAAAGTACAAACAGATGCTCAAGTAAATTGATAAAAAGGTTTTGTTCATGTGTTGTTAATAATGAATGAAAAAAGGTTTGTATAGCTGTAAACGAGAAATAAAAGGGTAGCAAATAGTCATAGAAACAAAACGCTTGATTTAAAGAAATGAAGCAAACAGACTTTAAAGATTTGGCAAAAATCATGCAAAACGTTGATGTTGTGTGCGCTTATGAGCATGATTTCATCTAAAAGCTGTTTCAATCAATGTCAACTCACCTATTCATACAAATAAGCAAAATATGGGATGAGGAAAGGAAAACCTGGCCATGGATTTTTTGAGTTTAGCAAAACAACGTTGCACAACCCGAGGATTTACAGAACAGCGGATTCCAATCCAGGATTTGGAGCGGATTTTATCCGCTGGGCGTGTGGCCCCCACAGCTTGCAACCAACAGCCACAACGCATAATTGTAGTACAACAGCCGGAAAATATCGCTAAAGTCCAGAAAGCATACCAAACCTTTGGCTCCCAATGTGTCTTGATTGTTTGCCGGGACAGGAGAAATGAATTGATACGGCCTTATGATAAGAAGTGTTCCGGGGATTTGGATATTGGTATTATCTGTGACCATATGATGCTGGCTGCCAGGGAATTGCAGATTGGCAGTGTGATGGTTGGATTGTTTGACCCTGCAGTGATTAGAAAAGAGTTTCATATTCCAGGGTACATTGAGCCCACAGCATTGCTCATTTTGGGATACCCGAAAGAAGGTTTTTTAGATCCAGAACGCCATGGTACGGTAAGAAAACCATTGGCTGAAACCGTGATGTATGAAAGTTACCATGAACAATCAGATAAATATGATATTTTAGATAAATAACAGTGTTCTTCTTATTAGCCAGACTTGGTGCATATTTTCAAATGAGTATGTGAAAGGTATATCTAGAAGCAATAACATAGATGTG
>CATZDY010000033.1 GCA_958417755.1 uncultured Peptococcaceae bacterium | reverse complement strand
GAGCATCGCCTTGCCAAGGCGAGGGTCGCGAGTTCGAATCTCGTCTTCCGCTCCATTTATTCTGGCGGCATAGCCAAGTGGTAAGGCAGAGGACTGCAAATCCTTTATCCCCCAGTTCGAATCTGGGTGCCGCCTCCAAAAGACTAAGAACCCCATACCTTTTCAATAGGTGTTGGGGATTTTTATTATTCATCTGGTAGCTCAGGCTTTCTCCTATTCTCACGATGCTTTCCTTTGTATCATGAGGTTGTGGCAAAATAAATGTTTTGTAGTAGATTTAAAAAATTGCAGGGATTGGTTGTGACAACCGCTCCCTGCAATGGGGTAAAAAATTATTTTCTAGTTTTTATTTTTACAGCAAGACTCATTGTTACCGGTATACTCTTGTTTTTGAAAACTCAAACATATGTTCCCTTATGTTTAAGCTTTTAGACATAACAATCATTTCTCCATCTTCCAAGGGCAAGCCATCCTGGGGATTGGGACCAATTTCCTCTACCAACCATTCTTTGAATAACTGCAATCCCCCTAAATTCTGGGGAAATCCTCCCCACAAATCCCACACCCGAAAATAAATGATAAAATGCAAACGATATACATTGGCCAATTGATCCTTTTTAATTTTCACATCAATTAAGCGTAAACAGGGCTGGGATTTACCATCTAACATGTCTTCTGGCCTAGCAATTTCTATGCATGATTTTACATGTCCAAAACCATGCTCCCGAAAAGCTTGAATCAAACTATCCACCTGAATACAAATCCTACTGCCATAGGTATATTTTTCATTTTCTCCCACATGGGGATTGAGAATATACGTAGCAAAATACTCTTCAATTCTATCCATTGTAGTAGGAGGCGGAATATTCATTCCTGGCGGCATTTCATCGCATAAAGGCCTTAATCCTGGATGCTTGATACGGCAACATACAAAGTCAAACTCTCTTCTTAACTGCCCTGGATAACTACCCCATTCCACTGGATATTCATAGGCATCTATCTCCCATAATTTTTTCTGCAATTGATACCATGCATCCGGGAGATTATGGGCATCCACAAAAACAGGCATCAGATATTCAATCTTATCATTCAATTCCTTCCACCATCCCCTCTTTAACTTCTTACCAATTGTTTAAAGCAAAAACAAATTCATCCTTATCAAGAATTCTTTTGTATGCTTTTTCAAAAAAGAGACACAATAATCCTATGCTAATACGGTTTCTCATTTACGGCTTATTAGGGTGGAGCCTAGAAATTGTTTGGACAGGTTTTTTATCCTGTATAGGTGGAGACACCAGGCTTCAGGCAACCACATATTTGTGGATGTTTCCCATTTATGGTACAGCCATATTATTAGAACCCATCCACAATTCCATTCGCCAATGGCCTTTTTGGGTACGAGGCATTCTTTGGGTGGTGGCCATATGGACCATTGAATACATCAGCGGAGGTATTATCCGGTATCTCACTGGCCATAGCCCTTGGAACTATACTGGAACCACACCTTGGCAATTACAAGGGTTGATACGGTTTGATATGGCTCCCCTTTGGTTCATCACTGGTCTATTATTTGAAAAGGCCCACGACTTTTTAGATAGAATCACCCAGCCCTTGTCATAAATCAAGCCAATCGCCTGACAACAAATCCATTCCAAAAAACCCTTAGCGGCAGGATAAATTGATTTTTTGTTAAATAATACTTCATAAGAAACAATAAAATCAACTACATATACATCATAACATACTTTTCACAATTGCGGCTTATCCTGCCACAAAGGAGGTGACTCAAGATGGGCCTAGGTACTGGTATTATACTTACATTGGTATTCGCCTTGGTAGGGGCCATCGTTATCATGTTAATCAGTGAAACAGGTAAGGATATCACCCTCTCCCTTTCAGAAATAGAGGAACAACAACAGCCTCAACATTAACAAATCCATCACAAATTTTAAGCAAAGAAATATAACCGGTACAAGCAAATTATCTTGTACCGGTTATATTTCATGTGCTAAGCTGTCAACAGCTTTTCAATGCAATACTAGCATCTTATCCATCCTGGGCTTTTTGTGTTGGTAGCGTGCAATGTTTATATTTTAAATTCTTTCTCAATCATTCAATTTCATATATACATATTTTTCCCCAACTTCTCTTTTCCGAAACATCTATTTCTGTAAACAGCTTTCAAAACTCAATCCCACAAGTATGCCATGGAACTCAAGTTAAATAAAAAGGACCAAATGCCGGGAAGTGATGAAAACGCATCAAATCGGCATAGCCTTGGCCATAGCGGTTTTTATGAACCCCTTTACTTTGATTACCCCTGCTTGTTACTAGGACTTTTTGTTTTCCTCTTCCCTTTGGTTTCGATAAATTTCTCTCCAAATCCCAAGACAGCTTCCCGCACCAATTTAGCAGCTAATAAAGAGGTAATATCCCCGCAATCACACCCGGGACACACTTCAACCAAATCAAATCCTACCACTGAAAGGCTTGATAACATATGCAAAGCATCTAGGATTTCCCGGGAAGTACATCCGCCAGGTTCCGGGGTACCGGTTCCTGGTCCAAAAGCAGGATCCACCACATCAATATCCAAGGATATATATACCGGTTTCCCTATTAGATGTTTTAGCAAATTGTCCATTTCCCCTTGGGAAAATTCAGTATACAAATTGGTATTTGCCTTGGCAAAAGCAAATTCTTCCTTGGTTCCAGAACGAATCCCCAGCTGATACACCCGATTTGGGGGTAGCAGTTCGCAAATCCGTTTCAATACAGTGGCATGGGATAATCTTGCCCCTAAATACTCCTCTCTCAAATCCGCATGAGCGTCAAATTGGATGACCACCAAATCAGGGTAATGGGCCAACGCTTTTTCCACAGCTGGAAGAGTAACCAAATGCTCTCCTCCTAACAAAAGGGGAAACTTCTTATCTTGGAATATTGTATCCATTGCTAGGCCAATGTTTTGCAAGTTATGAACAACATCTCCAGGGATAATTGGAATATTACCCCAATCATAATAAGATTGGGGTAATTCTTTATCCCAAAAAGGGCTATATTCTTCCAAACCAATACTAACAGCCCGAATTTGTTGAGGACCAAAACGAGAACCCGGGCGAAAGCTAGCGGTGCAATCCATGGGAGCTCCTATAATCACCAAATCCGCTGCCTCATAATCCGCAATGCTGCCCATAAAAGGCGTTACTTTTTCCATTTCCAGATGCACATGAAAACCTCCCATCTTCAATAAAAAAATAAAAATGATTGTAAAACAATTCTTTCCTTTTCATCCATACAATAAGAAAAACAAGAAAAGATTATTTCTCATCATTTTTATTTTCAGGCTTATTGGCAATATGCTACCCTATCAAAGCTTGGACAAAAGGAGGTAAAATAAAACAAGCTTGATGAATCTCCGGGCTGTAATAGCGCGTATGCAATGCTGGAATCTGCCCTTGTTCCACTTGAGAAGGATCATATTTTTTGCTACCCATGGTAAAAGTCCATAATCCCCCCGGATAAGTAGGTACATTGGCTAAAAATAATTTGGTAATAGGAAAGATAGCAGCAACATCCTGTTGTACCCTGGATATTAACGCTTGTTCAAAAAAAGGAGATTCTGTTTGGGCCACAAAAATACCATCCGGTGTAAGGGCCTCATACACATTGCGGTAAAAATCTCCCCCAAATAATCCCTCAGCAGCTCCCACAGGATCTGTAGAATCCACGATGATCATGTCATATGTGTTTTTATGTTCTTGCACATGTTTAATCCCGTCATCAACCACTACATTGACCTTAGGATCATCCAAAGCACAACTAATCTCAGGCAAATATTCTTTTGCAGCAGCAATCACCCGTCCGTCAATTTCCACCAATGTGGCTTTTTCCACAGAAGTATGTTTAACGATTTCTCGAATGGAGCCACCATCCCCTCCCCCTACTACCAATACATTGCGGGGACAAGGCAATGTATTTAACCCCACATGGGTAATCATTTCATGATACACAAATTCATCCATAATTGTTGTTTGAATCACATCATCCAATAAAAGCATTCTCCCAAATTGTTGGGTATCCACCACTGCTATTTTTTGAAAATCAGACTTTTCTGTATGTAATATTTTAGAAATCCTAACTTCTATACGCATATCCTTTGTTTGCATTTCACCAGCCCATAAATCCATTTTCAAAGCCTCCTTAAATATGTTTTTTATTGGTTTTAGGTTTCTATATTGTACTGATATCTATTATAAACTCATTTCCTATGCCATTCATTTCTGGCAAACCAGCTCAATTATATACACATCTTTCTGAAAAAACAATCATTATTTTTTCTATGGTTTTTACCAAGATAGGCAATTTTAACGTATACTTCACCACTTCAGGAGAAAACCTATTACTGGATTTAAAAAATCACAAGGAGGCAAAAAACATTGAGTACAGTAATCAGTACTTTTCCTACCCAAGAAAGCGCGGAACACGCCATTCAAGAATTGAGAAACAAGGGCTTTGAAAAAGAAATATCCATGGTAGCAAAACAGGACAAAACCAACCAAAATAAAAATAATAACAATGATGGCATAATGAATGGTACAAGCACCGGAGGGGCCATCGGTGGCTTACTTGGCTTGGCCGTAGGTGCTGGTGCTTTGGCTATTCCAGGACTGGGTCCTATCTTGGCTGCTGGCCCTATTGCTGGCATGCTTTCTGGCGTAGCCACTGGAGGCATTGCTGGGGGTCTGGTGGATTATGGTATTCCTGCGGAAAGAGGACAATACTATGAAGATAAAATCAAGCAAGGCCATATGCTTGTAACCGTTCAATGTGACCAAAACAGAGCCCAGGAAGCGGAACAAGCATTGCGCAATGCTGGCGGACGTGATGTGGAAACCCACTAAATCCTAAAAGAAACAAAAGCTGTCTAAAATCAATTGCTTTGGTTCTTAGACAGCTTTTCTTCTAATATACAAAATATTCCTTTCATAAAAATTCATTTTTTTGCAAACAATATGCACGAAATCCAATAGAACGTAAATTTGTAAGGAGGGTATTTAAATGGATCAAGTTTATCAATTACAGCAACAATTACAACGTTTACGGCAAGAAATCAATGATATCACCCAAGTATGCAGCACCTTGCAACAATCTGAGCAAAACAACAATTTGCAATTACAGCAATTGCAACAAAAGGAAGCCATGGCTACCCAAGGTTTGAGAAGAATCCAACAGGCAGCCAACTCCTTGAACCAAGAAATAAACCAAATCAATACTTTGGCTCAACAAATGACAAGTCAAATTCAATCATCTCAAAAAAATATATCTGGATTTAGCCCCTTGCAAGGCAGTACTTCCATGTTAGGACAAACAGGTACAGCTTACAATCAAACCACCATGCAGAACACATCCATGATGCCGAATTCCATGAACAACTTGTATGGTGGCCAAAATCAAAGCGGGTTAAATCAATTTACTACTACATTACCCACAAATCAATTGAGTCAAGTAATGCATCCTAGCAATGGACAAAACCAAATGTATCAGAATTCACCATCCACTGGTCAATTCCAAAGTTCTGTGCCTTATCAAACCAATTTAACTAGCTTTCGCTAAATCTTATGGGGTATCCCAGAAGCTGTAAGCTTTGTTACATAAGCTTACAGCTTTTTCCTATTTTCCTCATTCTTTTTGATTTCCATATTTTTCTATATCCTGTATAATAGAAATAGAATAAACAGGAAAAGGAAGGTGCTTACGTTTGAACAAAACAATTAAGGAAGGAACCTCTTTTAATCAAAAAGATGTCATGGATTTTCTCATGGAATTTTCAGCTTTCAAAGACCGGGTGGAAAAAAAATTCAAAGATGTGGCTGGAGAATTAGACGGTAAAATGAATGAACACAACCTTTGGGTCAGTCTTTATATGATTGCCACTGACTATGCAGAAGAAACAGTGAATAAAAAAAGCAAACAAGATCCCGTGGTACAAAAGGTTTCTTAAAGTCTTTTGGGCAGAAATACAATGTAACTATATTAGAGGTATGTATCCTAAAAATTTTCATAAAAATAAAAGCCTTGCTATCCCCAAAGCCAGGCATTTTGATTGCTACCTACTTATAAGGTCACCTTATTTTTAGATTATTTTAAATTTCCCCTCTATAATAATAGAAAAACATGGTATAATCTTTGCAAATCATTATCCCTGTAATCAAAAAATCATACCCTGTATTATCATTCCCCTATGCTCTTTAGCATAGGGGTTTTACACAGCAGTCAAAATGAGGTGAATCAATTGTTTGACCCAGTGGCCATTACCATTGGCCCTTATTCCATTCGTTGGTATGGTATTCTCATTGCCTGTGCATTTGCCTTAGGAATCTGGTTGGCCTATCAAAGGGCAAAGCAACAACAATACAGTACAGAACATTTGATTAATTTAATTACCTGGATCATACCCTGTGCTATTATTGGAGCTCGCCTGTATTTTGTAGTCTTTGAATGGGATTATTATCGCTATCACTTGGCTGCCATACCTGCCATTTGGCAAGGAGGATTGGCCATTCATGGCGGCTTACTGGGAGGAACCATAGCAGGTTTATTCTATTTATATAAGCATAAGCTTTCCTTTTGGCAAACAGCAGACATCATAGCACCCAGTGTTATTTTAGGACAAGCCATAGGGCGCTGGGGAAACTTTTTCAATCAAGAAGCTTATGGAGGGCCTGTTTCCCAAAACTTTATTGCTCATTTCCCCACCTTTATTCAACAACAAATGTTCATTGGGGGGAATTATCATCACCCCACCTTTTTATATGAATCCCTTTGGGATTTGTTGATTTTCGCAATCCTTCTTCTTGCCTGGAGAAAAAGGCGATTTCCAGGCCAAATCGGTATTTTATATTTACTTTTGTATTCTTTGGGACGCTTTTTTATTGAAGGACTACGTACAGATAGTCTCATGTTAGGACCATTGCGAATCGCCCAGGTCATTAGCATCATACTATTTCTTTTTGGATTATTCAGCTGGTATTGGGCCCGCAAGCATGACCTCAATCAACTCAAACAAGGAAACAAATGAATGGTGTTGCTCGCATAACACCATTCATTTGTTTCCCTTGTTCATACCTTAGCTTATATACCTATATGACCATTCATTCCAGCAAATACCCCTCTGCTTTTCCATCACCATTTTCCTTGTCCCTATTCCTTTTTTATGGTAAGCTCAATACAGATTTACAAAAACAATCCAAATCAGACATCTCGGGGGTAAGAACCAATGGGCAACCGTGGGAAAACACATACCAGCACAAAAAAGGCAACTGTATCGTCAAACAAAACCAATAAAACAACCAATCAATTGCTGGGTATCGCAATCTTAGCATTAGCAATTTTTGCTACTGCTACTTTTTTCACCAATGCCATGGGCTTATTGGGTGCATTTATGAAACAAGCAATGTTAGTAACCACTGGCAATGGACGTTATATTTTGCCTCTACTACTGTTACTCATCGGTATTCATATGCTAACCAAAGGAAAACTTACTTTCAATGCCAGAACCATAGGATTAACTCTGTTATATCTCATGCTTTTGTTTTATCTTCATCATAGTATTCCTACTGAGCAAAATTTTCAGGCAGGCTTAGAGGGGCAAGGAGGTGGCATAATAGGTGCCTTGGGGTCCTCCCTGCTCATCTTACTATTTGGCAAAATCGGTTCCTATATTGTTATGCTTACCCTTGCCTTTATCTCTTTGGTACTTATCACAGGGGCCACCTTAAGTCAATTGGGTATGCTAACAGCCCTACGGGCTAAAACCGTAAGCAATCGCATTGGCAGAAGCATCATGAACTTTCTTTTCGAAGAAGTTGAGCCAGATATAGAAGCAGGGGAGGAAGATACAAAAAAGAAAAAAAAAGCAACCCGCGCTGCCAAACAAATAGAAACTCTTCAACCATACGATTATGCTGAGGATGAAAATACACAACCTGTCATTCACAATCATATAGAAGGCCCAAATTCTGTTTTTTCTATGACAAACAATCCAGCATTCCAGCCATTGAAAAGTGCAACGAATCCTAAACAGAACAACAACCAACCTCCTTCAACTGTACAGGAAGATGCAGCACCAGAAAACAAGGAAATAAAGCTGGAACCCTTAGCTTTGATAGATGGTAAAGAATATTCCCTACCTCCGGTTACACTATTGGCAGATTTAGGGAATAGCAGTCATGGACCCTCGCAAAAGGAACTTACTGCCAGAACCCATATTTTAGAGGAAACATTACAAAATTTTGGCATTGGGGCTAAGGTAACCGAAGTTTCTGTGGGTCCTACAATCACTCGTTATGAAATTCAGCCTCCAGCTGGCATTAAAGTAAGCCGTATTGTGGGCCTAGCAGATGACTTGGCTTTAAGCTTAGCTGCCCCAGGGGTACGCATTGAGGCACCAATTCCCGGCAAAGCAGCAGTAGGCATTGAAGTTCCCAATCAAGAAGTATCCTCCGTGGGGTTACGGGAATTGCTGGAAAGTAGAGCTTTTACCACCCCTGTGGCCAAATTAACAGTGGCTTTAGGCAAAGATATTGCAGGCAAACCCATTACAGCTGATTTAAGTAAAATGCCCCACTTATTAGTAGCCGGGGCCACAGGGGCTGGAAAAAGTGTTTGTATCAATACCTTGGTTGCCAGCATTTTATTCCGAGCCACCCCGGATGAAGTAAAATTCCTCATGATTGATCCCAAAATGGTGGAATTAACCACTTACAATGGTATTCCTCACCTTATCTCTCCAGTGGTGACTGATGCCAAAAAATCCGCAGGCACTTTGCGTTGGGCAGTAAAAGAAATGGAAAGGCGCTATGGCTTATTTGCCCAATCAGGGGTAAGAGATATTTCCCGTTACAATAAATTGTGTGACTCTGCAGAAGGAAACGAACATGCCCCCCTGCCTTTTATTGTCATTATTATTGATGAATTAGCGGATTTAATGATGGTAGCACCAGCAGATGTGGAGGATTCCATTTGTCGTTTGGCTCAAATGGCCAGAGCAGCGGGTATGCATTTGGTGATTGCTACCCAACGTCCCTCTGTGGATGTTATTACAGGTTTAATCAAAGCCAATATTCCCTCCCGGATTTCCTTCGCCGTTTCTTCCCAAATGGATTCCCGTACCATTTTAGATATGGGAGGTGCTGAAAAACTTTTGGGCAAGGGTGATATGCTCTTTTTTCCGGTGGGCTCCCCAAAACCTGTGCGAGTACAAGGCGCTTTTTTATCTGATCAAGAAGTGGAGTCATTGGTAGAATTTATCAAAGAACAAGCATCACCTGTTTATGATGAGCAAGTGTTAAAAACACCAATAAAAGAAGAAAAAAAGAGTCCTTCTTCAGAAATGGATGATGAATTATTGCCCCAAGCAGTACAGATTTTTATTGAAAGCGGAACTGCTTCCATTTCCCTCTTGCAACGACGCCTACACATCGGCTATGCTCGTGCCGCCAGGTTAGTGGATATTATGGAACGAAATGGGATTGTAGGTGGTTTTGAGGGCAGCAAACCCAGGGCTATTTTGATGTCTTTAGAACAATTTCAGCAAACATTTCAACAAGAAAGCCAATCATAAAAGAACAATCTTTGGGGGTTGACGAAAGCAAGCGCCAATGATACATTGAAAAAAACACTCTATTTGCAAAAGGAGGAACTAAAGTATGCTATCCATAGATTCTGCTTTTTCCATGTTAGATTCTGGTTTAACATTTGATCCTAGTTTTACTGCTTTTTATATTATTATTGGCATTTCTATTGTCATGGGGATACTTTCATATATTTTCCATAAGCCCATTGATAACACCATAGAAAAATTAGATGAACTTTCAAACGGAAGAACAACAACCAATCATTAATTTTAGGGCATTATAATGGTTAAAGTATAAAATATGCAAAAAGGAGGCCTTTTTCTTTGACTGAAAATACAGTGCCAAATACAAATACAATGGAACAAATTACCAGCAAAGTAAAAAAAGATTTGCTTTGGATTATTGTCAGTACTGCTATTGCTGTGGTCATTAGCATAGGGGTTGGACAATTGCTATAAAAATATGGAAACATATGATTTTAACCTTAAAATTATATGTAAAAAAACTCAGCATACTCCAAATACATGGCTTATGTTGGGTTTTTTTACATGTAAATCCTTTATCTCTTTTTACAAATTATTCATAACATATCATGTTTTACCTTCCTTTTCTTTGGTACCCTATAAACATTTTCCTTTTTGCTACATATATTAAACCAAACCCTGGGCAAAGACATTATCATAACTTGTTTTTTGATTACTTTAACCTGATAAATCAAACGGCAAATGATGCTTAGCCTTGCCCATAAATTTTATGTTGCAAATGGAGGTTTGGTCTATGCCAGTGCAAATATATCCAGTGAATAATCAGCAACATCTCACGGAATTCTGTCTGTTTCCCCGGGAAATTTATCGTAAAGGTGAATATTCCGTATGTTATGGCAACCCTGGGGAAATTTTTAATCCTCAGCATAATCCTGTTTTGCGTCATCTTACCCTTTGTTGTTTTACTGCTCACCAAAATCATCGCATTGTGGGTAGGATTGCGGCCATTAAGGATTCCTTAAATCCCCAACCAGCCACAGGATTCTTCGGATGCTTTGAATGTGAAAACAATGCTGAGACAGCCACAGCTCTTCTCACCAAGGCTGCCCAATGGCTATCATCCCATGGTTGCGATACAATGATAGGCCCTGCAACTTTTAATACCAACCAGCAAGTGGGTTTATTAATTGAGGGATTTGAATCAGGTTATCAACCAGGCATGCCTTATAATCCACCTTATTATCATACTTTGATGCTAAATGCAGGACTAGAAAAACTAACGGATTTACTTTCCTTTCAATGGAAACAGGAAGATGGCACCCCCTCACGGCTTAGCCGTGTCGCTGCCCGGGTTAACAAAAACAATGATGTTAACATGCGTAGAATCAATCTACGTAATCCAATGCAAGAAATTGATTTTGTAAAACAAGTATTTAACCAAGCCATGGCCAATAATTGGGGATACATCCCTTTAACAAGAGCTGAAGTAAGCAGTATGCTATATCATTTGGCCAGATATAGTGATCCGGACTTACAATTAGCCATATCATGGAAAGGACATCCTGCGGGCATTGCTCTCTGCACCCCCTCCCCCTTACCTTCAAAACGCGGGAATAAATCTACCCGAGCAGCCATTTTAGGCATTGTACCGCAATATAGGCAAAAAGGCTTGGATGCTTTGCTTATGGCCCACCTCATGGATGTTCTCGCTTATAAAGGATATGATGAGGTAGATTTATCCCAAATCCATGAAAATAATGAACCCATGATCAAAAGAATTACCCAAGTGTTAGCATCTCCTCAAACCAGAAGATTTAGGATTTACCAAAAAAACATTACTTATTAAACAAAAAAAACCCGCCATTATGGCGGGATTGAGAGAGATTTAGGAGGCTTCGTATGCCCCTTTATCGCGAAAACCTGCAGTAATAGTATTCTACCCTTTTAGCAAACTTTTATTCCTATATCAGGCCAAGAATTCTTTATCATTTTATCAATAAAACTTCCTATGTATACGAACCCATCCCATGGCTTCGATCATTGTTGCTCTTGTGCTTTTGCTCGCCCAATACCCTTCATTTGCTCTATCAGGGTTTCACCTTCTTGTAAAAGCCCTTCTGTGGCATGTACATGAATATCCCGCTGAGGATAAGGTATTTCAATTTGATTTTCGGCAAAACGTCTTTTTATGTCCATATTTAATTCATCCATTACCTTAAACTTATCCTTAAAATCCTCTATGGAACAAATACACTGCAGATTTAAAGAAGATTCAGCAAACTCAAGGAAATAAACCGCTGGTTCGGGATCCGGCAAAACATCTGGATGTAATTGCATAATTTCCAACAATATATCCTTTGCTTTCTGTAAATCAGCATCATAGGATATGCCCAAATGCAAACGAACCACAGCCCGGGGCGTAGGATTGTTATAATTGACAATTCTACTGGCAGCCAAATCCGTATTGGGAATAACAATGATTGTATTATCCAAGGTTTTTAATCTAGTGCTCCGGGCTCCAATATCCACCACATCACCCAACAATCCTTTGCTTTCAATACGATCGCCAACTTTATAAGGTTTATCCAACATGATCATCAATCCAGCCAGCATATTGCCCAAGGTTTCTTGGGCTGCTAAGGCAACCGCCAAGGAAGCCACCCCAGCAGTGGCTACCAAACCACTGATAGAAATATTAAAATAACCCAGTATAATTGTTAGGGCTACAAAATACACCATGACACGCAAAATTTGTCTAACCATGCGAAACATATGGTTTTCAGCCAGGGAATTCGTGCCTCCAGTGCTTTCTGTAGTGGATTTCTGCATAAACCAATTCATCAATGTCCCAATGATTCGGTCAATCCACCAAGCCAACACCAAAATCAAAGCAACATAAGTAATTTGTTCTACCTTTCCCCATAATTTAGCCTCCTGAAAACCGGGCGCTTCTTGGGCCATTTCTTTGCCCATGCCTAGGAGAATAAAAAAAATAAAAAAAGTAAAGGGTCGATGGGATACCAGCACCAACTGATTATCTAAATCACCCCGGGTACGGGCTGATAAGGTTCCTACAATTTTAATCCATAAAAAACCAAAAAACCAACTAACCAATCCAGCTCCCAACAAATATGCAGCAATGATACCATAAAAAGCCAATACATTTTGATACATACATTCCCTCCTTTCAATTGCTCCTCACACCATCTGATGTTATATTTAGAAAAGGCATAAACATTATCACATAGCCCAGGAAAAATTATATCAAGAACCTTATTAAGGGGCAAACCCAATTTTCACTCCATGTCTAAAGGAGAATTCAATGCTTACATCCATCATCATGGGCGGCAAATTAATTTTACCCCATGGCATTATCCCCAATCAAGAATTGGTCATCAGCAATGGAAAAATTGCTAACATACAGACCCAAAACAAAGATTCCCTAAAAATGAAAAAATCCGCTTCCCAAAGAATCATGGAAAACGAACACACTATCATTGATGCAACCAATCTCTATATTGCCCCGGGTTTCATTGATTTACATGTACATGGTGGCTATGGCTGGGACACATCTATGGGAACAACAACTGCTCTACAAAACATAGCTTTATACCACACCCAAGGAGGTACCACTTCCCTCTTACCTACCCTGATGGCCGCACCACCGTTGATGACTGAAAAATTCCTGCAAAGTGTTTCCCGCCTTACAGGTAAAAAAACCGGTGGAGCTACTATTTTAGGCGCTCATTTGGAAGGACCTTATTTAAATCCCCTCAAAGCAGGAGCGCAAAATCCAGCCTTTTTACATCATCCGGATGTAAAAGAAATGCAAAGATTCATCTCTTTAGCCAAAGATAGTTTAAAAATCGTTACCTTGGCTCCAGAATTACCTGGAAGCAAAGAACTCATGGCCTTATTAAAACACCATGACATTGTCATTGCCATAGGACATTCCTTGGCTACTTACGACCAAACCGTAGAGGCCTTTCAGGAAGGTTTATGCCATGCTGTACACCTTTTCAATGCTTTGGCTCCATTTCACCACCGTCAGCCCGGTGTAATAGGAGCAGTATTAACCCACCCGGGAATAAGCATCGAAATGATTGCTGACAACCATCATCTTCATCATTCTGTATTACAATTATTAGGAAACATTAAAAAAGAAGAAAATCTAATCTTGGTCACAGATGCCATTGCTGCTGCAGGTTTGCCTCCAGGAATTTATTCATTGGCAGGACAAACCATATCTTTGCACAATGGCTGTTGCCAATTGCCAAACCATACCCTAGCAGGTAGCAATCTTACCATGATCCAAGCGATAAGAAACATGGTGTATCTGGCCCATGTACCCTTGGAGCAAGCCGTTCTTTTGGCCACCCGTCATCCAGCCAAGCGCTTGGGTCTGGCTTCCCATAAAGGAAGCATCGCACCCCATATGGACGCGGATTTGGTTTTCTTGGATCAAAACTTACAGGTTACCATGACCATGGTCATGGGAGAAATGGTATATCAACAAGCCCCTTTCCCTTAAGACCATTGGGCAAACCATGTTTGCCCCCATTTAAACTGTCAAAGGAGTGATCATATAATTTCTGTCTGCTTCTTTCCATTTTTTTAGTTCATTGTCATTAACAAATTTATAAAATACCTCTATGCCTTCCGCCCAGGTCACTAAATATCTTGTATGCATGAGAATACCTCCAAGATTTATTTTTATTTTGTATACAGTATATTGGATAAAAAATTATATGTTCATCATAGCAGAAAAATATCCACAAAACAATCCTTTTTTCCTATGATTTTAGGTAAAAACTTATCTCAATTGCTCCAATTTTTACAATTATATACACTTATCTCAAAAATAATATGACCTAATTTTTTGAGGTTCTTTCAAAACATCAACACCATACCATGCCTGATAAAACCGAAAATAATCATAATAAAATCCGATTTTTTAGCTACCAAACAAATAATTTTAATCAATAAATATTATACTGACATAGTATTTTTGTTCATCATAGGTATTCCCCCTTACCATATGAGCTGCTTTCAAAACATAATCTGATGCGCTTATCTCATTACTTATTATGGCTAACCATATTGAAGTATGCCTTCCTCAGGTGTGGTAAAAAAACGAGGAAAACCCTTATCACAAATACAATTCAAACATAGAATCAACAATTTAAACATGAATGATTGAATAGGTCTTGGTAATTTGCTACACTATAAATATTAGGCGTTTTTAAAGGCCTAAGTTTCACCATAATATGAAAAAGAAAAATAGATAGAGAAAGAAAAAACCTGACAATTTGGTAAAGTTCACGTTTTATATGTTTTTTTCTATATATAATGCTCAAAGGAATATTTTAATGGAAAATGAGCGGGGATGGCAAAGAAAGCAATCAAGGCATTAAAAATGTTAACAAAACACACTATCCAAGTGTTTGTTAATACCTAGAATCAATATATTCTAAGAAAGATAATAGAAAAGGAATAGATGAAGGTCATAAACAAAAAAACAAGCTGTATAATAAGATCTTACTTTTCAATAAAACCATATGTTTTAAAATCCTCAAAAAAGATTACTATCTGATTGGGGTTTTGTTTCAATAAAAAATATAATAGAAAATATTTCCCGTTTGGCAATCTTTTTATTGATTTTATATCATATAAATTAAATTAGATATTATGATAACATAGACATGCAATAAATGTTTTACAGCATATGTTTGACTGGAAATAAACAAGATTAAAATATAATTTAATTATAAAACCAGCAAAGTGATAGAAAACAGTGGTTTATAGTTTTCCATATCCCACGTGACAAGGAGGCTAAAAAATGGAGCATAAAAAACAATTGAACCAAACCATCCACTATTATTCCAACCATCTGCAAAAAAAATTGCAAAAAATGCTCCATGCAAAAACAACGCTTGTGGAAGCACCCACAGGCTATGGCAAAACCACTGCTGTAGAGGATACCCTGGATAATCTTTTACCATCCAATGCAATTGTCTATTGGTTTACAGCAACTGAACAATCGCCCCAAACTTCATGGAAGTGGCTTTGCCGGGAAATAAAACATATTGATTCCCAAACAGGAGAACATTTATTATCCCTTGGTTTTCCGAATTATGCATCAGCAGATGAAGCAGCCTATATGATTCGCAATATAAAATGTAGTACAAACACTTATCTTGTAATTGATAATCTACATTTATTGCAAAAAGAGCTACCTGAAGTTATCCTTTCTGCCTTGCTCACCCATGGATGCGAAAATTTACATATCATATGCATTGCCCAATCCCTGGTACGGGATTCCAGGGAAAAAATTAGAAAAAGCCATATCCATGCCATTCATACAGATGATTTACAGCTAAGTGCCAATGATATAAAACAATATTACGAACTTGCAGGGCTAGATATTACCCAGAAGCAGGCAAATGCCATCCATCATTATACGGAAGGCTGGATTATCGCCGTTAATTTACAACTGCTCTCTTATGATAAAACAAACAGTTTTAAACCAGCCAATGCAACAATAGCCCTAATGCGGCGCCTTGTATGGAATAAAATTGGTAAAGATGAACAAAATTTGTTATTAAACTTCATCCCTTTTAAAAGCATCACCATCAAGCAAGCTTGTCACATGTTACATGTAAGCACCTTGCCGGAATATGCCAAAACATTGCTCAGGCAAAATCCGTTTATACATTATAATCGTGAAGACAGATGTTACTACCTTCATCAAATTCTTAGGACATTGGTAAAAGATAAGTTTAAAGATCTGGACGAAGCGGAGAAAAAAACCTATCTACTCAGGGCTGGAACTTGGCATCGTCAAAATAACCAGCTCATAGAAGCTTTCACTTGCTTTCAGCACATCCAAGCGTATGACGAAATGCTTTTGTTGCTCATGACCAATATGGCCCTAATATCAATATACGATGATAAATCGTATATTGATGCAGCTTTGGATATTGTGGAACAGTGTCCGCCAGATATTAAATGCCGTCATCCTTTATCTCTTTTGCGCTTAGCATATATTTTATACAGTGCAGGCTATGCTGAACAATATAAAAAACTACTGGATGAAACCTATGCAATTATAAAAACAATTCATGATAAGACCCAATCCGGACTTATGAGCCAATGGATACTCACAGCTGCTTATCAACATTATCCTGATGCCAAAAAAATGGATACATATTTTAAAACAGCGAATGAGCAAAGGAAAGAAAAAAATCAAACCATACTCTCTTTAGAAGAACCTTTTACCTTTGGATGTCATTCAACCTTCGCGCTGTTTCACTCTACCCCTAAAAAGGCCCTGGAAGAAGCAAAAGCTTTAGAAAAATGTATGGTCAGCTATACAAATCTAACAGGGGGACATGGCAATGGCGCTGATGTATTGTACCGTGCAGAGCTGGCTTATTATCAGGGCGATATGATGCAGGCTGAAATTTTAGCCTACAAGGCTTCTCATCTCGCTAAAAGTAAAAAACAGTATACCCTGCAAATGGGCGTTGCCTTTTTACTGGCCTATTTATCACTTTTCAAATCAGATGTAATAGGATGGCAACAGGCCTTAGATTCCCTGGAACAAGCAGCCGCGTGCGCAGGACAAAATACCAATATTATAATGAAAATGTTGGATATTTCATATGCCATATTAATGAATGAAGTAACACAAAATGATCGCATTGCTGCTTGGATTAAAAATGATGACTTTGGAATCTTACTGTTTCCCATGCAATGGACAGCAAATTACGCTTATCTTACTTATCTTTTAAACATAGAAAACTATACCCATACCATTGGTTTGGCAGAAGCAGCTCTATTGGAATCAGGACAACATAACCTTATGTATCGTTTGCATTTGCATATGATAATGGCTACCAGCTATCTTGCTTTGCAAAACCGCGAAAAGGCCCTGGAAAATATTTCAATTGCAACCAATATAGCCCTTGCTGATAAGCTTTATACTATTTTCGCAACATATGCTTGGCGTCTTGGGGACTTGATGCATGATTTTTTAAAACAAAAATACCCTGCCCTTGTTCCTGATATCAATGAACTTATCAAGCGCTTTACTATGGGACAAAATACCTTAAAAAGCACTTTCCATGCTAAAATACCCTCTGATTTAACCAAACGGGAATATGAAATTGCCAAATTAGCAGCCCAGGGCTTGCGAAATAAGGAAATAGCTGAAAAATTGTTCATTGCCGAAACCACTGTGCGAACCCATTTAAAAACTGTCTTTCAAAAGCTAGAAATTGATCGCAGAACCAAGCTAATGGACTATTTTAAATCATAAGGAATACTTGGTCTTTATTGCATCAGTAATATAAGTTTCATTATCTATAAAAAATTTTTCTTATGATTTTGTATGAAAGATAACTATTTTTTACTTCATCAATATTCTGGTTTTTTATATAATAAAACAATTTTTTAATTAATCTATCATACATTTGTAGGATTTTTTGTTCTTAACAAAAGTAAATATACATATTGATCCCAAAACAGCATTTCAGATTTATTAAAGCTAATAACCCCGCCAATGAAATAGCTTCTACCTTTTAAAAGGTAGAAGCTATTTCATTGAGATAATCTTATTCAAGTCTTTATTTTTAATCAAAAATTTGCTTATTTTTTATGTTAGTTAGAATTTGCACCACATGATTCCAGGGATTGTCATGATATTAAGCTGGCCTCAACATATTTCCCTATATCCTATGTAAAACAGTTTCAACCGCTTGTCTTTCAAAATAATCATCCAAGGAAGGCAATGGTTCTTCGTAACCCCTGCGCTTTAAAGCCAAGGAAATCAAATGGTCTGTTAATATTGTATTTTTAGGTAAAAGAGGACCATGCAAATAGGAGCAAAATACATTTTTGTAACAAGCACCTTCTGTTTGGTCATTGCCATTATTGCCATATCCCTTTATCACTCGTCCAAAGGGCTTCACCTTACCAAGATAGGTACGACCAGCATGATTTTCAAAACCCACCACTTTATGGGTTACCCCAGACAACGGTATTTCCACCACAACATTCCCTATCAAACGATTTTCCCCAGCTTCTGTGTACAAATCCAATATTCCCAACCCAGGGACTTCCCTACCTTCTGCTGTACGATAATAGCTACCCATAAACTGCATTCCCCCACAAATGGCCAGTACCACTAAACCACTTTCCACTGCTTCGGCAATGCCACTTTTTTGGGCATGTAAATCTTTGGCTGTGATCCCCTGCTCTTTATCAGAACCACCACCTAAAAACAAAAAATCAGCTTTTTGAAAATCAATCATATCACCAACATCCACGGATAAAACCTCTACATCAATGCCACGCCACAGACAGCGCTTGGCAAAGGCCATTACATTGCCCCTATCTCCATATAGATTCAATAATTCAGGATAAAGATGATAAATTCTCAGACAAAGTTTGTTCTTTTTTTGCATAAGTACCAAGAATCCTTTCCATGGGCCATAAAGCAGTATAGGTAGACAAAAAATAAAACATATCTGCTGATTCGTATAAGGATTTCTGCACAGCCTTTGCCATATCTTCTTCCACAACAATCAGCTCAAAGGGCAATCCTGCATATTTTAAGCGAACTGCCATCTCCCAAGCCCGGAGGCCTGTACATACATACTTTGTTACCCTATCTTGTATTTGTAACAATTCCTCAAAATCCACATCCCAAAGCCAAGAAATATCCCGGCCATCTGCATCATTATCATGAATGGCAATACATACGCATACTTTGTTTGCTGAAACGGATAAAAGCGTATGTAAGCCTTCATTAAAACCCGTAGGATTCTTGACTAAATTCAGCAGAACTGGCTTATCTTGATAAGCCAGCCTCTCCATTCTTCCTGTGGCTGGTTGATAAGAAGCCAAAGCACCTTCCATTGTTTCTTGCTTGATTTCCAACAAAAGCCCTGTGGACCAAGCAGCCAAACCATTGTAGAGATTATAAAAACCATTCACCGGCAAACGTAACCTATGTTTTCCACCATGATGAAACCGCACATCACAGGAAATTCCCGCCATCTCCACCACTGGCTGCACTCCTTCTAAATCCGGTTGAGGACGAGCAAAGTCGCATCCAGGACAATGATACTCCCCCAATTGGCTATAATGATAATAGGCATACTGCAGCTTTTCCCCACAAATAGGGCAGTATTTTGCTTCCCTAACTGCTGACCCCATATGGTTTACCCCTTGATGGCGATGGAGGCCGTAAAACACTGCAGGTCTTCCTGTTGTCTTAGCCAATTGAGCCACCAAAGGGTCATCTGCATTGAGGATTAAGGTTACATCATCCAGCTTATGCAAAGCTTCCCCTACCAAGGAAACGGTTTTGTCCAATTCTCCATATCGATCCAATTGATCCCGAAAAAAATTGGTCACAACCACCACTTGGGGGGTAATATTTCGCACCACTTTGGGAAAAGATGCTTCGTCCACTTCCAAGGAAGCTATCTCCCCCTGCATTTTTCCCCATATGGTAGCGGATTGAATCAAAGCAGTGGTTACCCCGGTGATTAGATTCGCCCCTTCACGATTTACCACCACAGCATATCCTGCTTTTCCTAATATATTTGCTATCATGTTGTTGGTTGTGGTTTTTCCATTGGTCCCCGTGACAATGATAATTTTTCCCGAGATCTTCTGCCCCAACAGCTTTAAAATGTTAGGGCATATCTTTAATGCAAGGCGTCCTGGCAAGGCAGAGCCCTTTCCCTGTCCAGTTATCCTCACCATAAACATTGTCAAACGGGCCACCCAAAGGGCCAATATCAGCCTGATGTTCAAAAAGATCCCCTCTAAAATAAGAAAAATTTAGTTCCTTACCCCTGGAACCACCAATGTAGCCACCTGTAGCCCTCCTAAATCAGATGGCCCTAGGGTATGGCAAACCATAAACATCCAATGTCCGATATCCGGGAAAGTAAACATCACTTCTCCCTCTTGATTCGTTTCCCCGCTCAATTGAGGCCATTCCCCTGGCCGTAAATGGGGCATACCATATACCTTGGCCTGGGATAGCGGAACACCTTGGTACAAAACTTTTAAAATAATTTTGCTATCCAAGGTATAAGCTGTGTGCTTCAGCGCATAAAGATCCAAGCCTTTGGGGCTTACCGGCGCTGGAACACCATGAACATGATGCCCTACCGCCACATCCACCCTGGCCTGATAAGCCCTAAGAATTCCTTCATCCTTCCCTTCCCATATAATGGTATATAAACCCTCTTCCTTGGCGAAAAAAGAAATCATAAGCCCTGTATTTTCTTGGAAAATGGTAGCTTCCATCAAAGTCCCATCAGGACAAATCACCTTGGCCTGCATGGTTGGCACGGATTCCTTTGGCTCCCGTTGCATGAGCTTTCCCCAATGAACCTTAATTTCTACTTTTTTATCTTTATGAAAATGCAAATGGCTTGGTTCAAGCCAAAACACGCAAGGTATTTCACTGGCCCTTTGTTCTAAGTCCATGTCTATTCCTCCGTTTCATAATAAAACGTCTTTATCCTATCACACTTCTTTTATGTACATCTATTTCATTTCTTATACTTCTGCATTGTCCAATGTTTTCCTGCTGTTTTTAAAATGCCCGGAAACCGGCAAAAGCAAAAGCTTTTGCTTTTGCTTTAACCACAACCATTCCAAGTGCAATGCTCACAATCCCCTTGTTTTATTTCCGAGTTTACGTCCCTGGCAAAGGATACAAAACTACATTGGGCACAATATTCAGGTTCACAGGGTTCTGCATGAATCAACACATTGATTTCCCGGATTTCCCTGGCCATTTCAATTTCAATGCGTTGACAAAGATCATGAGTCACATAAATTCTTTGTTTACGCGGTACCACCAAATGCAAATCCACATAACGTTGGGAACCAGCCCTTCTGGTACGAAGTTTATGAAAGCCCACATACTCAGCTTTGTATTGGTATAGTATTTCCTTGATATGATTTTCTTCTTCATCAGACAAGCGAACATCCAAAATACTACCAAAGGATTTTCTTAGCAAATCAATAGCTGCTTTGATGATCAACAACGCCACAACCAAAGCAATCAAAGGATCAAAAAGACTGATGCCTGTCAATTGAATGCATATCATCCCAATAAAAACCCCTAAAGATGTATAAACATCAGTACGCAAATGCCAAGCATCCGCTTCTAAAGCCGGAGATTCCGTTTGTTTTGCTGTTCGCATCAATAATGTGGATACAAAGAAATTGACAGCAGCAGAAATCCCCATCACCCAAAGGCCTAAGTGCACGGATTCCACTTCTCCTCCTTGGATTAAACGCGTAACTGCATGAGAAATAATGATTCCAGCTGCTACCAAAATTAGCAAAGCTTCCACCAAAGCCGCTAGATTCTCAAACTTTCCGTGGCCAAAACGGTGCACATCATCCGCAGGTTTTTCCGACTGGCGCACGGAAAAAAAGGCCACCAGAGAGGCAATCAAATCTAAACCTGAATGGAGTGCTTCTGAAATGATACTGACTGACCCCATCATAAGGCCAACCACCAATTTCCCACTGGTCAGCACTGTGTTGGACAAAACAGATATAACCGCAACCTTTTTTTTTGCTTTTGCCTCAGCCATACATCAGCCTCCCATATGAAATAAGGCTCGGGGAATATCCTAAATGGATGCATCCCACGAGCACATAGATTACCTGGAAAATCCCCGTTTGCTGTTTCACTTTCCTGGTAGTATAGCACAGCCTTTTTGTCCCAAGCAACCATTATCCTTTACAATGAGTGGCATTATCATTTGGTACTATTTGAATGTTAAACGGGCAAAAAGTCTACCTTTACCCTTTACAAAATCCCTATTATTAATAAGTTTTGCATATTTAATAAAAAGTTTTTAAGATTAACTGCCAAACAAGGAGAAACAAAGGGCGTATTATCAAAGCAGCTGTATACCCGTTTTGTCTCATTTTAAAGGATTATTTTTGGGTATCCGGTATTCTTTATAAAACCCTCGCCCGTTCGATTTTATGTTTGGGAAGCTCCATCATAGAAATCAAGAGTAAAGATTAAGCAAAGCATGGCGGCAATCTCTTCATGTCACAGTGCTCCATAAAAAGGGCATCGCCTCATGAAAAGCGGCAACTTTGATATTTAAGAATCAAAGCTGCCGCTTAACCGCTTCATTTAATATAACTTATCGCTTGCCAAATGACGTTTTTTGTTAGCCATCACAGACAGAAAAAAGATATCTATTGTTTTGGGGTAAACGCTTTTAACCGCCTTGACTATTATTGTCTGAATTGGGGAAGTTTCACTTATTGCCTTGAAGTAACATTGTCCACAATCCTCTTGCGTAAATTTTTCTTTCTGCGAGCATTATTACAGCCCTTTATATGTTTAAGCCCGATAATCTAATCAGTTCATCTTAAACTCATGCGTCTCGTACCTATCTTTTGTCCAAGCATTGTATGCGCGAAGCATAATTACATCATGATTAAGCGGATTTGACGAAACGCTTAACTTTATCCAACCCTCCGGATCCTCAACAAAGCCATCGACAAACTCAATTCTATTGCCCTTTTCGTCAACCACCTCAAACCACAGCCCTCCATCCTGCGCCTCTTGTTTAACCTTGTCAAGCCAAGAATACTGGATGTCAACATACGCTGCCAGCGGCGTTTTGGTAAACACCACCTTGTTTATGCGCGCACCCGCTTCTGTGTAATCCTGCGGCGTATCACAGGCCATGACGATACTTTCAGGTGCACTGGCAAGGTCAACCGAGAGCTCACCGCGTACAATATCGTCCATTGTGTATGTGCCATTGATGTCCAACGCATAAACAGTGTTCAATTTCAATTTACCCGCCACGTTGCACCTGCTTTTGAGGAGATACACAAGTGTACCGTTGTCCTCAGTCTGCCAATCCATTGAAATCATGCCGTTCCCCCCTTGGACGGAATCTGCTTGAATGCCAACATTTGTATGCATTGCTGTCATATTCATTGTTGCAAGAAAATCCGCAATGATTTGTTCGTTTCCAGCATATATGCCACCAAGTTCGGCCATTCTCATCGTTGTATCCGTATCTGCCCCAAGCAGCAGCGTCTTATCATCCGGGGGAGATACTGCCACCACAATCATAAGGGTTTCGCCATCAAACACTGTCTCGCGTACCACGAACATAGGCGCACCGTCCATTGCCACAGGTTGTACAGCGTCAAAGCTCAGCGTAGTCACCAAGGCTTTGGCATCCTTTGTGGCTTCATAGCGATTGCTGATGAAATCAAATATACCAAGCTCCCTCACCCCTGTTGCCGCAAGCGCAGCTGTAGATAAAACCAATATCATGCAAAAAACTGCTGTGAGCATAGCAAATTTTTTCATTGTAAAATTCCTTTTGATTTTATTTGCCCTTGATGGGCTTGCAGTTTGGAATATGCCAAGTGTTCTATAAGCATCGTTCATTCTGTTTTCTACAACATCCGGTACTTCCAGTTCGGCGCGTATCATCCTTTTCATATCACTATTTTTCACGGATATACCTCCAATTTCTGGGCAGAAAGCTCCCGCATAGAATAGAACTGTTTCGCTTTTTCTCGACCTCGCTTCAACCGAGCCTTAACCGCACTTTCTGATAACCCAGTTAATTTGCTTATTTCACGAACTTTCATGCCCTCAGCATAGTATAGTATAAATATGATACGATACTGTTCACCAAGCGTATCCATCACCATCATGAACTCCGCATTTGCTTGGGCACTGTCCTCTGCGGATAATTCCAGTGCTTCCTCAAGCCCGACATAATGACTGCTGCTCCTGATTAACTCGTTGCACTTGTTGATCAGGATTCGTATAAGCCAAGTTTTAAAATATTTAGGCTCACGCAATTCACGC
This sequence comes from uncultured Peptococcaceae bacterium, assembly GCA_958417755.1. Lineage (GTDB taxonomy): Bacteria > Bacillota > Desulfotomaculia > Desulfotomaculales > Desulfocucumaceae > CATZDY01. The sequence continues at coordinate 1,581 of CATZDY010000033.1, read as the reverse complement.
AAATGCTCGTAACAAGCAAGTATGGTTGCGCTTATAGCATCCGCGGCATCACAATCATTTTTAAAAAATCCTTTAGCAACACGATACATATCTATTTTATAAGTTGATATAAGTTCCACAAATGCGTCCTTGTCACCCGATTGCGCACGTTTTACTATCTTCTGCAACTGCATCCCTCCATCATTTTTGGGACGTCCCTTTTGTACTACACCCATTAGATGGACGAAAAGGGATATCGGTTACTTTTGTTTGAAAAATTTATATTTTTTCATGTATCCCGCGCGGTATTGTATTTTTTTGCTGTTGGACATGATAGAGCGTAGACAACTTTCTGATTATATCAGGCCCAAAAGTAAAAAGATAGAAAGCACTTCCCTTTGGCAAAACAATGAAATGGATATTTTCATTGAGCAGGGAGTGTCTTAAGCAGCAGAAAGAACAGGCAGAAAACATAGACAAGTTGATTGTAAGGTGAGGAAATATCTTAACTTGCGGCATTGAATGATTCGATAAAACTGGTATAGTTCATGGAACATTTGAGAAACACGGCGGGGCAGGAGATTGAGATTAACGATGACCCGATTAGGGATACGCCCCTTTGCTGGATAATCTATAAAAGAGTGAAACGACATAGCCAAAGCTACGCCGTTTTCAAAAACAATCCTATGCTATTTTATTAGGGGTACCATAGGGGTCTTTTTTGTGCAATCAGGTATCCAGCAGCTTTTGTAAGGCTTGGGCTTGCTCATGAATTTTCTTTTGCACATAATGCAAAGCCAAGGTATGATTTTTATCCGAATCATTGGAAATGGTATCAGCCACAGCCAATACGAGATTATCCATCTGGACCAGTATCTTTTGCACACATTCAATTGTATTTTGTATGCCTGTATTGGTATGGACATTTGCTTTTTCATAACTCACTTTCATGTCCTCCCATCGCATATTCCATTCATTATAAAGAATATTATCAACCAATTATTTCATGAATTCATGTCTAACCATGCCAAAAACTTCTTGAATAAAAATTTCCCACCTCTTTCTTCTTAATAAATATATTTACTATTTTACACCTATTTTCACAAAATATAAAGATTATTTTCCCTAATCTTTCATGTATAGTATCTTTTTAACTTTTTCATTCTTATTTTTCTTCCTTTCAAAGCAAAACAATAAAGTTCTTTTATTCACAAAAATAAATTGGAAGGGAATCATCAGCAAATTGATTATTCCCTTCTTTATATATCTAAAAGCTCATCCAAATCTTTTCCTAATTCTAGAAAATTTTCCTTCATGATTTAAAAAGCAGCAAAATAACATATAACATACGATTCTTTCATTTAAGAACCTTCTCTTCCCTCATAAGATCCTGCCCCAGAAAAAGGGGCATGTTCATTCCAATAGGCTACATTTTGCCAAGCATCTTCTCCATCCAAAGCATTTTCATCCTGGGTTAGCCCATAAACATCCATTTCCTCCAAAATATCTTCTTCCACAGGTCTTGTTCTATCATGGGGAAGTTCCTCTGATTTTTGCTTACACTTATAACACAAACTTGTATAAGGAATTTCCTCCAACCGT
>CATZDY010000032.1 GCA_958417755.1 uncultured Peptococcaceae bacterium | reverse complement strand
TCATACAAACATGTGGCTATATTTTGGGGGGATACGAATAGGTGAAAAGGTGTATCCCCCACTGCTGTAGCATATTTTTTCTTAAATAAGTTTTTTCTAATTCCAATGATTCGTATCACTGTCCAATCCAATGCAGATGACTTTAGCAAGAAACCCAATGCATTTACATCTTGATAGGACAATGGCAAAAACGATTTCATTAATTTTGCTAGCAGCAAAAGTTTCATTGTATGTGGGTCTTCGTCTGCTATCAAAGCAGGTGTTGCCAAGGTAATCAAACGCTTTTTTTGCCATGTTTCCATTGTCTGAATAATGCTTTTGTGAGTATCTGAAAGGGGGGTTTTTGTTTCTTTTGTTGCTATTTTTGTATATGGATTTAAGGTGCTTACCATAACATCTGCATTGACAATGACTTTTTTGATATCCTGGTTATCAGAGAACTTTGTTTGCACTAAATGTAGTTTGATATGGCGAATTTTTACTTTTTCAGGACAACGAACATAGGCGTAAACTGTATCTCCCTGGTTCAGCGCTTTTTGGACCAATAAATGACCAATGATATTTTCTGCTCCCAGTAGTCCTAAATTCATCCATCGTTACCCTTTCCTAAATATAAAAACAGGAATATAAAACCCTTTATCAGTGAAACTATGATTTATTATGACCAAAATGCTGTATATCAATGATTCATATACAGCATTTTGGATAATAGGTTAGTTACATTCTGCTTCGATTTCATATTTATTTTTCTTTGGTTTGATTTTAAAACGTGTTCTTAATTTCACGGCAATTTTTTCGGAATACATATAGAGAACAGGAATCAACACCAAAGTTAAGATTGTAGAGGTTGCTAAGCCGCCGGCTACCACCAGCCCCATGCCCCGTAGGGTTTCACTATTGGTTCCATTGGAAAAAATCATAGGAAACTGAGCCAAAATGGTGGTAACAGCAGTCATAAGAATAGGCCTTAGTCTGGTTGGACAGGCTTTTAAAACAGCTTCTTCCAACGCCAATCCATCCCGTTCCCTTAGCACCTTAATAAAATCAATCAGCACAATCCCATTGTTCACAACAATCCCCACCAAGACCAAACATCCTATGAGGGCAGTCATGCTTATGGGTTCTCCGGCAATAAAGAGCAGGCACAAAGCCCCGGTGACCAACAAAGGAATGGTAAACATAATGATAAAGGGATTGATAAAGGATTCAAACTGGGCAGCCATGACCATGTAAACAAATAGAATTGCCAAGAGAATAACCAAACCCAAAGCAGAAAAAGTTTCATTCATCATTTCATTGCTTCCCCCTAGCGATACAGTATACCCTTGGGGAAAACTCATTTGATTGATGAGCTTTTGGATCTCATGATTCACACTTCCTGAATCACGGCCAAAGATATCACATGTCACGGTGACATATCTTGTTTGGTCTAACCTATCAATGGTGGTTGGGGTTGTATCCAACCCAATGTCCGCAATGGATGACAAAGGCACATAAATACCAGCACTGGTTTTGATATTCATATCACCTAAATCATTCAAATTGGCATACGCGTTTTCAGGATAACTGATTCTTACATCCATTTCATTGCCCTCTGTTTTCAAGGTAGTGGCCACATAACCGGATACATTTTGATTGATTTGGGTGGCTACCTCTGCGCCAGTCATTCCATATTGACGTATTTTATCTTTGTTGATGGAAATGGATACTTGTTGATCCTGGCTTTCAAGGGAACTTGTGATTTGCCTGGTTCCCTCGATCTGGGCGATCTGTCTTTGGATTTCCTCACTCATATCTGCTAGTACATCTAAATCATCGCCGTAAATCTCCACTGTTACTCCGCCACCCATCATGGAACCCATGGAGGATGTTGTGGATACAGTTATGTTGGCTCCTGGGATATTCCTGACTTGATTGCGAATTTCTTCCGCAATTTCATCGCTGCTTTTATCCCTTTCCTTTTTATCCACCAGTTCACAATCAATGGAACTTGTATGACCATTGCTGTTGGAAATTCCTTGGCCATTGGAAATGGCCACTGTGATGGATTGCATTTCAGGGATTTCCTGCAATATTTCTTCTACCTTCAGGGATAAGGCATTGACGTTTTCCGTTTTGCTTCCCTTTGGTGCTTCCACAGTAATACTGATGGTACCTTCATCAGAGGAAGGCATCAGTTCCATACCGATTGAGGGCAATAAGAACAAAGAAGCAAGAAAACTACAAAGTACAATGATGAGGGTACGTTTTTTGTATTGAAGGGCTAATTTTAATATTTTGCTATACAATAGATTTAGTTTTTGAAATCCCTTTTCAAACCAATCTAAAAATCGATTGATACAATTCAATTTTGCTGGAAAATAGTTTCTTTGTACCTGGTCTACATAATTACCAGCAAGCATCGGCACTACGGTAAGGGCTGCAAGGAGAGATACCAAAAGCGAAATAACCACAGCCAAGGCCAAATCCGTAAATATTTCCGATAGCATGCCACTGGTAAAAATAAAGGGCACAAAGATAAACACAGAGGTAAGGGTGGAAGCAACAATGGCGCTTAGAATTTCTTTGCTCCCCCGGTAGGTACCTTGTATTTTACCATACCCTTCTGTTGTTCGATAGCGAAAAATATTCTCAATCACAACAACAGAATTATCCACAAGCATCCCTACCCCAATGGATAAGCCCCCAAGGGATATGAGGTTCAAGGAGGTTCCGGAAAAATACAGAACCACAAAGGTGGTGACAATGGACAAGGGCATGGAAATGGCAATGACCCCGGTTAATTTAAAATTTTTCAGAAAAAGAAAGAGAACCAAGATTGCCAAAAAGGCGGCAATGAAGATATTGGATATTACATTATAGATGGAGTCTTTGATGGTTTGGGCTGTATCATTGACAACTGTAATATGAATATCATCATACTCTTGGGCTATTTGGGAAACCTCTTGTTTTACAGCGTCCACAGTGGTAATGGTATTGCCGTCACTGGCTTTGGTAATGGAAAGGTTTATGCAAGATTCTCCATTATAGCGGCTAATGGTATCCACTTCTTTTTCTGTTTCCGATATCTGGCCAATATCTTGTAATTGAACCACCACGCCTTGGGAAATTGCAATAGGAATTTTTTTGATTTCTTCCATGCTAGCCATTTTTAGTTTGCTACTAATGGTTAGGGATTTATTGCCATAATCAATGGTACCACCTGGCACATTGGTATTTTCAGCAGCTACGATTCGGGCGATTTCCGCAATGTCCAAACCAAGTCCTTCCAATTTTTCAGGATTTATATCAATACGGATTTCCTTTTCTATTCCCCCGGTTACATCCACCGAAGCAACCCCGTTTTGCCTTTCAATCCTTGGTTGAATTTTATCTTCAACAAAACTTTTCAATTGAGAATCATCCATATGATTGGAAGCAATTGTCACATAAGCCACTGGGGTGGAATTCATATCCAACTTTAAGATGGTAGGAGAATCAGCATCATCTGGTAAAGTAGCTTCCACCATGCTCACTTTATCGCGAATGTTATTGATGGCTTCAGTCATATCCGTGCCATAATTAAATTGCACCATGACCATGGATGTTCCCTCTGATGAAGTGGAAGAAATTTTATCTATATCTGCTACATTGGCCACAGCACCTTCAATCGCCTCTGTCACCAAAGATTCCACTTCTTCCGGTCCTGCACCTTCGTAGTTTGTCATAACCAAGGCCATGGGCACATCAACGGAGGACATTAATTCCATTTTCATATTTGATAGTGATACAAAGCCAAGAATAACCACAATACACATCACCATGATGATGGTAACAGGCCTTTTGATAGAAATTTTTGTTATATCCACTTTAAATCCCTTTCCCTTTACGAATTTTTGCTATTTTTCGTTATATTGACCAGAATGCCATCTGATAGAAAGTCTTGCCCTGTAACCACAACTTTGTCACCTATTTCAATTCCTTCTGTTACCTCCACATTGGTATCATTTTGGATGCCGATTTGAATTTCTTTTTGATGCGCAATATTATTTTCATCCACAACATACACATAGTGCACGCCGTTTTCTTCAACTATCGCTTCAATGGGAACTGATATTGTATTCTCTTTTACTCCTAAAACCAATTGTAAAGAAGCAAACATGCCTTGTTTGATAACATGATCGGCATTATCAATATAGATTTCCACTGGATAGAGCATTGTGCTACTATTTGCTGCTGGGGCAATGGTGGATACGGTTCCTTCAAAGGGCTCGTCCGAAGCCGCTTGAATCGAAATATATGCCTTGGCCCCTACTTTGATTTGGTTGATGACATCATCAGATACTTGAAAAGATATTTTTACCCGATCCATGTCCACCAAAGTCATGGCAGTGCTTTGGGGGGTTACTGTGGATCCCTCGGTAACTTGACAACTACTGATCATGCCATCTATTTCAGCAACAACTTTTGCATAAGACAATTGTTGTTCAGCGCTTTTTAATGAGGATTGCGCCTGTTCCACAGAAGCTTTGGCCTGATTGACAGAAGCTTGGGATATTTTTTTTGTTTCAGCTTGGGACTTTTGTTCGGTAATGCGCAACTCTTCTTTTGCTGCTTCTAACTGAGTTTTGGTCGTATCTACATTCAATTTTGAATCATCCAATGTTTGTTTTGAGATGACATCTGCTTCATACAGTTGTTCATTCTTTTCATAAGTATCAAGCAAGTTTTGATATTGCAATTCCAAATTGTCTACATCTGCTTGCAGCTGGGAAAGCTTATTTTCCATATTGCTTCCAGTCTCTTTTTCATAGTTCGCCTGGGCTGAAACCAAAGAAGCTTGGGAAGAGCTGAGGGCAGCTTGGGCTGATTCAACCTGAACCTCCAAGTCACTGGCCTCAATTTCAAAAAGAATGTCCCCTGCTTTCACCCTATCGCCAACCTGATGGTACACTTTGAGCACAGTTCCACTGACCTTAGGCACAACGGCTACTTCGTTTTCAGCCAATACTGTGGAAGAAATGGTTTTATACTGTTCAATGGTTTCAGCTGCGATTGTTTTTGTCTCAACACTAATGGCCACTGTATTATCCTCTGATTTTGTTTCATTGCAACCTGTGAACAGTACCATTGTGATAAATACAAGACAGATTCCTTGCCATAAAATTTTGAGTCTTTTCAAACCAAGTTTACCTCCCTATGGATGCAATCATTTTATTGATTGTAGATTTAGTTCTTTGGTTAATCATAAAATAGTTGTATGAACACCTCTTTTCTATAGTTTTAAACTTTATATAAATCTAATATAAAGCAAAAAGATAAACTCAAAATAAACTGGCCCTATAAAAACAAAAAATCCTGGAAGGATTTTTTAAATAAAATTCTTTTTTCTATTTTCCAAAATTTCAAAACCCCTATAGTATAATACATGATAGGGGTGAATTTCATGTTTCATATATTAGTGGTGGAAGATGATAAGCATATCAGAAAATTCATGCATGCTGTATTAAAAGCCAATGGTTATTTTCCTTTCTTGGCCTCTGATGGCTTGGAAGCTTTGGAGATTTTAGACAAGCAACATATTGATTTAATTGTTCTGGATATTATGATGCCTCACATGGATGGTTATGAGTTGACGAAACAATTAAGAGATTGTGATGATGTGATTCCGATTTTAATGGTATCAGCAAAACAGCTTCCTGAGGATAAAAAAAGAGGCTTTCTTGTGGGCACTGATGACTATATGACCAAACCAGTGGATGAAGAGGAAATGTTGTTGAGAATCAAAGCTTTGCTGCGAAGGGCCAGTATTGTGAATAACCATAAAATAACCATGGGAGATGTTGTTTTAGATTATGATTCTTTAACTGTTTCCCGCAAGGAGGCACTACAAACTTTACCCCAAAAAGAGTTTTATCTTTTATATAAACTGCTTTCTTATCCTGGCAAAATTTTTACTCGCATTCAATTGATGGATGAAATTTGGGGTATGGATACCAAAACTACGGAAAATACAGTGAATGTACATATAAACCGTTTGCGTAAACGATTTGAACAGTATCCTGAATTTGAAATCATCACAGTCCGTGGGCTTGGGTATAAGGCGGTGAAAAAAGTTTGAAACAAGATAAAAATTTTTCCAGAAAACTTGCCTTTAAATTCTCATTGATTGTATTTTTCATTATTTTCATTGCCTTTAATGTCGCAGGCACTACCATTGTTCTACTATATAAATTGGAACTGATTACTGAATTCATAAAGCCTACGCCATTGAACATCATTGTTTTTATAGCTATCCTTAGCATCATCATTGGAGCAAGCATCACAGCTATCATCAGTCGATTTCCCTTAAAACCTTTTCGGGAATTGATTACAGCCACCAAAGAATTGGCCAATGGAAATTTTCAGGCCCGCATTCAACTGGACAGCTCTTTTCGCCCCCATGAACTGCATGAATTGAGTAATTATTTTAATCACATGGCAGAAGCATTGGGCAGCATTGAAATACTGCGCACAGATTTTATCAATAATTTTTCCCATGAGTTTAAAACCCCCATTGCCTCCCTTTGCGGATTTGCAAAACTTTTGAAAAAAAACAATCTTTCCCCAGAGGAAAGAAATGAATATCTGGATATCATCATTTACGAAGCCAATAGATTGTTATTACTGGCTACTAATGTTTTAAATTTATCTAAAATTGAACAACACACCATCAACCAGGATAATAAAACTTTTCATTTAACCGAGCAAATTCGACGTACAATCGTATTGTTTGAATCAAAATGGATGGAAAAAGAATTGTCTTTAACAGTGGAACTTGATGAAATTCTTTTTTATGGCAATGAAGAACTTATCAATCAAATTTGGGTCAATGTACTGGATAATGCCATTAAATTTTCCCCCCAAGGTACGGAAATTCAAATCAAGCTAGAAGATTATTATGATAATATTGTGTTTAAGGTCAAAGATCATGGGTGTGGCATGGATACAAAAACCCAAAAACATCTATTTGATAAATTTTATCAAGGGGATACCTCCCATGCCACAGAGGGCAATGGCTTGGGATTAACCATTGTCCAGAAGATTATCTCTTTCTATCAAGGGATTGTCACTGTTGAAAGTGAAATCAATGAAGGAACCACTGTAACCATCGTTTTGCCAAAACAATGAGGATTTGATTTGGTCCATTAATGTATGAAATTTTATCAGGTTTATCCTAGGGCTCATCATTACAACTTATCAGTATATTGGCTTGCAGAAAGAAGGAATAACAATGAATTTACAAAAGGGGCAAAAAATAAAACTTACAAACTTGACTGGCTCAACAAAGGTTGTTTTAAAGGCATCAATACAAATGAAAAAAGGGGCAGCAGATATTACTTGTTTTGGAGTAGATAAACAGGACAAACTGTCGGATGATAGATATTTTGTTTTCTACAATCAAACAAGCACTCCTGAAAAAGCCATTACCATGGAAATAGATAATACAAGCACCAGTTTTTTGATTGATTTTAATCAAATCCCCTCCTCAATCAAAAAGTTGGTCATCACTGTGGCTGCTGACGGGGATGTTGTCATGCAAGATATGGACCATGGAGTGTTGAGCCTTTTGGCAGAACAACAAACCTTAGCATCCTTTTCTTTTTCCGGGAATCATTTTACCCAGGAGAAAGCCTTGATTCTTTGTGAAGTATATGAAAAGGATGGCTTATGGCGGCTTTCCATTGTTGCCAGTGGCTTTAACGGAGGACTCAGCGCATTGTTAGCCCATTTTGGTGGTGAAGAGATATCTCCTGTTGGGCAACAGGGACAAATCCCACCAATACCGACAAATCCCTTTTCAGACCATCAAAAGGTTCTTGGGGAAGGAAATCATGGGAAAAATCCACTCCCTATGGATCCCATTTGCCTTAAAAAGTGCGGAGACAGACATAAAATTAGCCTTGATAAGAACAATAAAGAAATTCATGTTCATTTGAATTGGCACACCTGTAAAAAGAAAGGTTTGTTTAGTGGAAAAGCAGTGGATTTGGATCTTGCTTGCATGTATCGCTTGAAAACAGGTGAACAGGGGGTCATCCAAGCTTTGGGAAATACTTATGGTTGTGCCAAAGATTTGCCTTTTATTTACCTTGATCAAGACGATCGCACAGGGGCCAGTGATAAGGGAGAAAATATGTGGTTTAAAAAACCGGAGTTGATTGCCTTTGCCGTGGTTTTTGCTTATATTTACGATGGGGTACCGACTTGGAGCAATACCAATGCTGCTGTGGTTTTAAAACAACAGGGGGCCCCTGACATTATCATACAACTGGACAATCCCACCAATCGCCATCGCTTTTGCGTGATAGCCAGCATAACTGGTACAGAAAATCAATTAGAAATCAAACGGGAGGAACGCTTTTTTTCCGGACATAAGCAAGTGGATCAATACTATGGTTTTGGATTCCAATGGAGAACCAGCCATAAATAAGAGATATTTCTTAACTTTTTAGGCAATTTACTTTATAAAAATAGCGTCATTGCTTTCTGGCTTTTATCGTACCACATTTTCCCCTGTTTTTCCATTCCGTTTTGTAAGCCTCACAGTGGATAGCCATTTGTGAAAACAGAAAGAGGGTTTGGAGGCATTCCCAACGAGCGATTTTTCGGAAGAGGGTACCCTCTTCCTATGCTTGCTCTTCCAAAAATTATTCTGAAATATGGGAACGGAATGGAAAGGAAGAGATTTTCAAACAATATCCTACACAGGTTCTTGGTGCCCAAATGGTGCCCGGTCTCACAAAACGACTTTGTACGGAGATACGGCAAGATAAACGACGATATGCGGAAAACCTTGATTTTAAGCCATTTTCTTATGGTATCATAAGCATTTATGAGGGCTTGTAAGAAGATTTTCGTCTATCAAATCAATAAAAAATGTTTTATAAAAGAATATTGAAAACAATGATGTCAATGAATTTAACAATTTTCTTCTTGGCTTCGTATACTTACTCAAAAAGTATTATTTTACAGCTGATTTCTGCAATACAATAAAAAAGAAAAACAAATTTTATTGACTGATTCATAATAAGTTTAATAACAAAATAAGATTTAACCCATAGCAAAAACCAGCGTATGCATTACACACGCTGGTTTTTTGATTCCAATCGCCTTTTTCACATTAGGTCAATTTGGCAATAATAGCATCTGCCATTTCACTGGTGGATGCAGTGCCCCCCAAATCATAGGTCACTGCTTTTTTCTCTTGTAAAACACTGAGAATGGCTTGGTCAATTCGGTCTGCTGCCTCGATTTCTCCCAAATGCCTTAACATCATCACGCCAGACATGGTAATGGCCAAAGGATTGACCTTGTTTTTCCCCGCATGTTTAGGAGCACTGCCATGCACTGGTTCAAATACCGCTGCCTCCATACCAATGTTGGCGCCTGGTGCTACCCCTAAGCCCCCCACCAGGCCGGCACAGAGATCGCTCACAATATCACCATACAAATTGGGCAAAACCAATACATCATATTGTTCTGGTCCTTGTACCAGTTTCATGCACATGGCATCCACAATCATATCCTCAAACACAATATCAGGATAATCTTGGGATACATGTCTAGCACTTTCCAGGAACAAGCCATCACTTAATTTCATGATATTGGCTTTATGTACGGCAGTTACTTTTTTGCGCCCTTGCTGCCGGGCCAATTCAAAGGCATATTTGGCCACCCGCTCCGAAGCCTCCCGGGTAATGATTTTAATGCTTTCTGCAGCATCCTTGCCCACCCGGTGTTCAATCCCTGCATACAAGTCCTCTGTGTTTTCCCTCACCACCACAATATCCACATTATCATATCTAGTGGTAATGCCTGGTAAGGTACGAGCAGGTCTTACATTGGCATAAAGATTTAATTCCTGACGCAAGGTGACATTCACACTGCGAAATCCTTTGCCCACCGGCGTGGTTAAGGGACCTTTTAAAGCGATTTTATTTTTTTTCACTGAATCCAATACATAATCAGGCAATGGTGTGCCATAAGCCTCCATGACCTCAGCGCCAGCTTTGACTTCTTCCCAGGTAATGTCCACCCCTGTGGCATCAATAATGCGCCGGGCAGCATGGGCAATTTCAGGCCCTATCCCGTCCCCTGGTATTAAGGTAATATTATACGCCATATTCATTCCTCCTGTTTATTCTACAACCCTGTTTGCTACCAATAATCTTAGTTTCATGAAAAGCCTTTTGCATAAAAAGACGCAGGGCGTGCCTGCACGACAACCGCCCTGCCCATGACTGTCTCCTCTATATGGCTGACCATGTAGAAATTTGGGGTTCAAGCAAAATGAAATCCGCCATATTTTTTAAAATGATCAGCCAAGCCACCATCATTGAGAATTTTTATCATAACCGGTGGCAATGGCTTGATGGGAATATCAAGGCCCTTTGTTTTGTTTTGAATCACGCCGCCGGACAAATCCACCACAATTTCATCCCCGGGCTCAATTTGATCCGTATCACATTCCACCACCGGTAGACCGGTATTAATGGCATTGCGATAAAATATCCGGGCAAAGGATTTGGCCAGTACAGCGCTAATATTGGCATTTTTAATGGCCAAAGGAGCCTGTTCCCGGGAAGAGCCGCATCCAAAATTAGTACCAGCCACAATGAAATCCCCGGGCGTTACCTTTTGATAAAAATCTGGATCCAAATCCTCCATCACATGTTTGGCCAATTCTTTCATATCCAAGGTCTTAAATTTATATTTTCCTGAAATAATGTAATCTGTATTCACATCATTGCCGAATTTATGTGTTTTTCCTTCAAATCGCAATCCTAACCCCCACTTTCAAATAAAATCAAATACCAGGTCAATGGTTTGCTGCCAAGCCTTTTTTCTTTGCCTTTGACAGCCTTGCTAAAAGTCAATCCTTTACTTTATGCCAAAAATTCTCTGGGATCCGTGATTTTTCCGGTCAAAGCTGAGGCTGCCACAGTGGCTGGTGAGGCCAAATAAATGAAGGCATTGCCATTGCCCATCCGGCCTTTGAAGTTACGATTGGCTGTGGAAATCACATTTTCTCCATCCGAAGGTACCCCATTGTGGGTTCCCACACAGGGACCGCAGCCTGGGGTCACCACCGCAGCACCAGCGGTGACTAATTTTTCTAAAGTACCATCTCGCATGGCCTCAATGTAAATCTTTTTAGATGCCGGGGCCACAATGAACCGTACATCCGGAGCAATTTTCTTGCCTTCCAAGATGGAAGCTGCTATGCGCAAATCTTCCAGTCTACCATTGGTACATGTACCAATAAAAGCTTGCTGGATAGGGGTTCCGGCTACCTCTCCCACAGGGCAAACATTATCCACCCGATGGGGTTTGGCCACTTGGGGTTCCAAGTTAGATACATCATATTCCTTTACTGCCGCATAGGTGGCATCTGCATCTGCTTTTACAGGTTGGAACGTGTTTTGGGTATGCTGAGCCAGCCAAGCCATGGTTTTGTCATCTGCTTCCATGATGCCTGCTTTTGCTCCCATTTCAATGGCCATGTTGGACATGGTAAAACGGCCTTCCATGGACAAAGCTGAAATGGCTGGTCCGACAAACTCTGTGGACATATAGGTGGCCCCGTCCGCCGTCACATCACCAATGAGATATAAAATCAAGTCCTTGGCATACACCCCTTTGGGCAATACCCCTTGACAAACGAATTGAATGGTTTCAGGTACTTTAAACCACATTTTACCAGAAATCAATCCACCAGCTAAATCTGTGGAACCAACCCCTGTGGAAAAGGCGTTCAAAGCTCCATAGGTACAAGTATGGGAATCTGCTCCTATGACCAAAGAGCCAGGCCCCACTTTACCACTTTCCGGAATCAGCTGATGACAAACCCCTTCTCCAATATCAAAAAGGCGAAATCCTTTGGCCTGGGAAAATTCCCGCATCAATTTATGCAAAGCTGAAACCCCTTCCAACGGACTGGGGGAACTATGGTCAATGACAAAGGCCACTTTTTTGGTGTCAAATACATCTTTGCCATTCATATTTTCAAAAGCTTTGATGGCCAAAGGAGAAGTACCGTCTTGGCCCATCACGAAATCAACCTCTGCCACTACAATTTCATTGGCATGGGCTTTTTGACCGCTATGAGCTGAAAGTATTTTTTCAATGATTGTTTGGCCCAAATTTATCCCTTCTCTCTTCTTGTAGAATAGTATTGTTCTTTTTTTGCTATTGTCGGGTCAAATTCCTGCTTTTTTCGCTTATTTCTAACTCATACCTTAGGCTTGCCAAAGTAATCTTCGTATAAATAAACCAGTTCTTTATCAAACAGCGGCCGTTTTAAGGAAACACAATAGGAACGAATCCGGGGAATCAGTTCCGCTGCCTTGTGATCACTCAAAAGGATGCCATATTCTGCAAATTTTGCTTTTAAAGCTGCTGTGCCCGAATGCTTACCCACCATAATTTGACGCTGCAGACCCACTTCTTCCGGGGTAAAAGGCTCATAGGTTTTGGGGTTTTTCAAAGCCCCATCCGCATGAATCCCAGATTCATGGGCAAACATATTGGAGCCCACAATGGCTTTCCAGGCTGGCAATTCCCGGCCCGAAGCCCGGGATACATATTCCGCCACTTCCCGGAACATTTCTGTTTTAAACCCTAAGTCAATATGATACAAATGCTTTAAGGCCATGACCACTTCTTCCAAAGCAGCATTTCCTGCTCTTTCACCCAATCCCATGACCGTTACCCCAATCCAATTGGCGCCAGCTGCTACCCCGGCCAAAGCATTGGCTGTGGCCATGCCAAAGTCATTGTGGGTGTGCATTTCAATATCAATGTCCACTTGTTCTTTGATGGTTTTGATGTTGTGGTAAGTGGTGAATGGTTCCAAAATCCCCACTGTATCACAATACCGCAAGCGATCAGCCCCAGCTTCTTTGGCTGCCTTGGCATATTGCACCAAGAAATCCATATCACTGCGGGAAGCATCCTCTGCATTAACGGAAACGTAGAGCCCTTCTTTTTTGGCAAAAACTACGGCTTTCACCATTTGCTCCAACACCCATTCCCGGGTGGTTTTTAGCTTATATTGAATGTGAATATCTGATGTGGAAATAGAAATGGCCAGGGCATCCAGGCCACAAGTTAAAGATTCTTCAATATCTTTGATAACCGGACGATTCCAGCCCATGATGCTGGCTTTTAATCCTGCTTTGCATATGGCGCTGATAGCCTCTTTTTCATCTCCGCCCATCACTGGAATGCCAGCTTCTATTTGGTGAACACCCAATTCATCCAAAAATTTGGCGATTCTAATTTTCTCCCGATTGGCAAAAACTACGCCTGCTGTTTGTTCACCGTCTCGCAATGTGGTATCCACAATAAAAAGTTCCTTTTGTTCAATTGTGGGATACGCTTTCTTTTCATCACCCATAACCATTTCATCCTTTCCTACCCTTTCTTGGGAATATTATGAGCATCACAAAGGATTTTCCCTTGCTGCCTTCGGTTGATTATCCTTTTATAATAATCAACGAAAAAAGACCTTACTTTGGAAACCGTATCCACCTTGTTTATAAAGAAACTACCAAATGATTTTCCTTATAAACAAGGCGATATTGCCTCAAGTAAAGATGATATAGGCAAATCTTTTTCTTTTCTATTTGCCTTTTCATGCCCTTTATTTTTGATGAAAAACAAAGGGCATGAAGGTATCATAACACAAATAAGGAACAAATGGAAAGGATTTTATTCATAAAATTATGCATAGATTATATTTTACAGTATGACCCATTTGGTCAATATAAAAAGCATTTTCTCGATAATTTTATATCTTAAAGATTAAATTGGAATTTCCTGTTCAACCTATTTTGCATAATTATGCATTCTTATCCTTCTGCCTTGCCTACAAATCCTAGGACAATTTTTCCTGTAACAATTTATTCACCATTTCAGGATTGGCTTTTCCTTTGGTGGCTTTCATTACTTGTCCCACCAAGAATCCCACGGCTTTGCCCTTTCCGGAACGATAGTCTTCCACCACTTTAGGATTGTTGGCAATAATTTGCTCCACCAAAGCAGCGATTTCATCTTCATTGGAAATTTGGGTTAACCCCTTTTCCTTGACAATATCCTTTGGTTCCTTGCCTGTGGCAAACATGTCTTCAAAAACAGTTTTGGCGATTTTACCACTAATGGTACCATCTTCTATGAGCTTTAATAAAGCTGCCAATTGCTTAGGGGTAATTTGACAATCTACAATATCCAAGTTATTGCCATTGAGCAATCGGGACAAATCTCCCATCATCCAATTGGTCACCACTTTGGCATTGGGATACTGGGCCAAACAGGCTTCAAAATAGTCAGCCATTTCTTTGGTGGCAGTCAGGATGCCTGCATCATAATCAGATAACCCCATGTCTTGCACATAGCGTTTTTTTCTTTGATCCGGCAATTCCGGCAAAGTGCGGCGAATGTCGTCAATGAGGCTTTCCTCAATGATCACTGGTACCAAATCAGGATCAGGAAAATAGCGATAATCATGGGCATCTTCCTTGCTGCGCATGGACAAGGTAATGCCTTTGTTATCATCCCAAGTGCGGGTTTCCTGGATGATTCTGCCTCCCTCTTCCAATACCTCGATTTGTCTTTCAATCTCATAGGATAAGGCCCTTTGTAACGCTTTAAAGGAATTTAAGTTTTTGATCTCCGTTTTTGTGCCCAAGGTGGTTTCACCCATAGGACGTACCGATATGTTGGCATCACAACGCAAAGAACCTTCTTCCATTTTGCAATCCGATACCCCGGTATATTGAATGATGGAACGCAATTTTTCCATATACGCTTTGGCTTCCTCTGGGGTACGCATATCTGGTTCGGAAACAATTTCAATCAAAGGTACCCCAATGCGGTTATAATCCACCAAAGAATAGGGACTGGATGATATGGTCCCTTGGTGCACCAATTTTCCCGCGTCTTCCTCCATATGAGCCCGGGTAATCCCGATTCGTTTGGTTTCTCCATCCACTTCAATATCCAAATACCCGTGTTCTGCAATGGGCAAATCATATTGTGAGATTTGATAATTCTTGGATTGATCCGGATAATAATAATTTTTCCGATCAAATTTAGAAAACCGGGCGATTTCACAATTTAAAGCCAAGCCAGCCCGAATGGCATATAGAAGAACTTCTTCATTTAGCACTGGCAGTACCCCGGGCAACCCCAAGCAGACAGGACAAACGTGGCTATTGGGATCTCCTCCAAAGGCTGTGGTGGAATGGCAGAAGATTTTTGTTTTGGTCTTCAGCTCCACATGGACTTCCAACCCTATCACTGTTTCATATTGAGTCAATTTCCAGCCCTCCCAAAAACACTTCATAAGGCAATCGATTCAAACGCTTAAGCGTCAATGATTATGCAAAAGAAAGTGAAGGTTTTTTCTGATGATGATCTGTGCTTTGTTCAAAGGCATAGGCAGCTTTGATGATTTGCCCTTCTGCAAAGGGCTTGGACACAAGTTGGATTCCCACCGGCAGATTTCCTAACAATCCAGCTGGTACTGAGATACCGGGCAATCCGGCTAAATTCACCGGAATGGTGGTTATATCAGACAAATACATTTGCAAAGGATCAGCCAACTTTTCTCCCTTGGCATAGGCAGGCATGGGAGAAGTGGGGGATAGCAACACATCAAATTTTTCAAAGGCCTGATCAAAATCTTGTTTGATCAAAGCCCGCACTTTCAATGCTTTAAGATAATAAGCATCATAATAACCAGAAGATAAGGCATAGGTGCCCAACATAATCCTCCGTTTTACTTCTGCCCCAAAGCCTTGGCTGCGGGTACGCACGAACATATCCAATATATCCGTGGGATTTTCTACCCGATAGCCATACCGTACTCCGTCATAGCGGGCAAGATTGGAACTAGCCTCTGCCGGAGCAATGATGTAGTAACAAGGCACCGCATAGTCCACATGGGGAAGGGTAGTTTCTTCCACCATAGCCCCCAGGTTGGCGAATACTTTCATGGCCTCTTCCACCACAGCCCGAACGCCTGGCTCAATGCCTTCCCCCATATATTCCCTAGGCACCCCGATTCTTAAACCCTTGATATCCTGATTTAAAAAAGCTGCATAATCCTGAGAACCAGTGGGGGCAGAGGTAGAATCCTTGGGATCATGGCCCACAATCACCTGCAATAAATTGGTACAATCCCTGACATCCCGGGCCAAAGGACCAATTTGGTCCAAAGAAGAAGCAAAGGCCACCAACCCGTAACGGGATACTGCGCCATAGGTAGGTTTCATGCCTACCACCCCGCAAAGGGAAGCTGGTTGACGTATGGACCCTCCGGTATCAGATCCTAAACTTACCGTTGCTTCTCCTGCGGCTACTGCTGCTGCTGAACCACCGCTGGAACCGCCGGGAACCCGTTGGGTATCCCAAGGGTTATTGGTGTTATAAAAACCAGAATTCTCTGTGGTGGAACCCATGGCAAATTCGTCCATATTGGTTTTGCCCACCATCACCATATTGGCAGCCAAAATCTTTTCATACACAGTGGCGTTATAAGGAGGTATAAAATGATACAAGATTTTAGAGGCACAGGTGGTGCGAATGTCTTTGGTACAAATGTTATCCTTTACAGCAATGGGAATACCAGCCAAGGGCCCCAAGGATTCCCCTTGTTGTACTTTGGCATCCACCTTGCGGGCTTGTTCTAAAGCTGTTTCTTTGGCCATGGTGATATAGGCATGCATGGTATCTTCCAAGGCATCCATACGATCCAAATGGACTTGACAAAGTTCAACAGCACTAATTTCTTTTTTTTGCAATAACCTGTTCAATTCCCAGGCTGTCATGGCATGCAATTCCAACAAAATCGTCTCCCCTCAACCCGGTTATACAATTTTGGGTACTTTAAAGAAATGACCACTTTTTTCAGGCGCATTGGCCAATACATCTTCAGGATCCATATGTTCTCCCACCACATCTGCCCGAAATACATTGTGCAAAGGCAATACATGGGCCATGGGAGCCACATTGGTGGTATCCAAGTTGTCCAATTTTTTGGCGTAATCCAAAATAGCACTCAATTGCTCTTGGTATAATTTCTTTTCCTCTTCACTCAGTTCCAAACGAGCCAATAAGGCCACGTGTTCCACTTCTTTGATGGTTAACATCACAGCACCTTCCTCATCCATTCTTCCTGATTTTCCAGCAATTGCATCAAGTTATTATAGCAAATCTACCCAAAATGAACAAGCAAACCAACTGAAGGTTGGGCAGTTGTTTATCAATTGCTAGATTTTACTTTGGAGCTGGATCTTCCGCTGATGGTAGTACTACGCTGAAGCAGCATGCTCTCTTATCCTCAACTGGGCGGAATAAAGTGAGCCCATTATGCCCAGTTTGGCTTTGCTGCTTCTTTCCTATCCTGTTGTATAAAACCGATAGGCTTTGCATGAATTGATAAAATATATCCTTTTACCCTAGATAATGGTATAAAATATCCGCTAACCGGTCCGGCTGAATTGGTTTTGCCAAATGTTCATTCATTCCAGCACCCAAAGAAAGGCGCTCATCCTCCGCAAAGGCGTTGGCTGTCATGGCAATAATGGGGAGCTGCTTTGTATCCTCCCGTGGCAGGGCGCGGATGGCCTCAGTGGCTTCATAACCATTCATCACTGGCATTTGTATATCCATCAAGACCAAGTCATAATAACCAGCCGCAGCGGATTGGATTTTATCCAAAGCCTCTTTTCCATTTTCAGCCCACTCAATCCTAACCCCAGACGGACGGATGAGGGCCACAGCAATTTCCATATTCAATTCATTATCCTCTACAAGTAAAATACGCTTTTTTTCTAGATGCAGCTCCTCCATCCTTCGGTTTTGCCCTGTTTCCTGTTCTTCTTGAGCCCACCATTTTTCCTGCAAGGCCAGCCGAACCGTTGCCGTAAAGGTAGAGCCCTGGTTTAGCCCACTGCTTACCCGGATGTTTCCGTCCATCATCCGGGCGAATCGTTGGGCAATGGCCAGCCCTAGGCCAGTTCCTGGGGTCTTGCTGGTGCGGGAGTCTTCTACCCGTACAAAGGGATCAAAAATCTTCTCTAGCATGTCCGGGGCAATGCCCACGCCATTGTCCTCCACTGTAAAGCAAAAAGTTCCCACGCTGCCTTCTGCTCCTAGTTCCTCTACTGTAAAACGAATGTATCCGCCTTCAGGGGTATATTTGAGCGCATTGGAGAGCAGGTTTTGCATGATTTGTTTGACCCGGACGCAATCCCCCACCACCTCAGGATGGCACAGGTTAGAAAAATCGGTTTCCAAATGCTGTCTTTTTTGTAGCGCTTGGGGTTCCAGTAGATCAGCCATTTCCCGGCTGCTTTGTTCCAGGTTGAAAGCTTCGGCTACCAGGTCTAAACGTCCGGATTCAATTTTGGACATATCCAGTACTTCACTGATCATTTGGAGCAGCAATTCGCTAGAGGACTGGATTTTTTGGAGATATCCTTGGACCAAATCTGGATGTCCTAAATCGCGCATTGCCAATACCGTCATGCCAGTAATCGCATTGAGGGGGGTTCGGATATCATGGCTCATACGACTGAGGAAATCACTCTTAGCCAAATTGGCTTGTTTGGCTAAAATCAGTGCTTCCTTCAGGGTATTGGTCCGCCGTTCCTCTTCTCGCTTGGAATCATCGATATTTTTTAGGTATAGCATGATCACACACTTGTCGTCATCCTGTTCCACCAGCTGTCCTTGGTGGGAAAACCAACGGTACACCCCATCCTTGCATTGGCAAAGGGTTTCAATGCCCACCTGGGTTTTTCCGCTTTTGATGCTCTGGATAATATGCTCTGGATAAAAAGTTTCCCGAAACAGCTCTGTAAAATCAGGATGCACGATATGATGCAATAGGTTATCCACATGCTCTTGCAGATTGATACCAAAGACAGAGGGGCGCAAGGAAGGGTCAGCTGACTTCCAGACCTTTAGAGTACCAGCAGGTAACTCACACTCATAAATAGCGTCATAGAAGGCGTTAACGGCCCAAATGAATCGCTGGTTAGCGTTGCGAATTTCTGACTGGGCTTTGCGCAGTTCCGTGACGTCTTGAAAGGTTAGCAACACTTCGTGACCACCTGCACCATTGTACAGAGCAGTGCCCACCATCTCACACCAGCGCCATTCGTCTCCAGTCAGCCGGCGAAGCTCACAGTAAAACCTTTGTTTGCCTTCTGTGATCCCCCTGCGCAGCGCTTCTAGCCCGAAGACCTGAAGAAATTGCTCCCTATCCTCCGGGTGGATTAATGCTTTGGCATATTTCTGCTGATAAACAGCAAAGTCAGCTGGCACATTGTTGGTAATGGTGGCATTAGTACCATCATCACCCTTGTAGACCACATATAGACCGGACTCCACATCCAAAATGATTAGCTCGCCCAGAACGGATAGAAGGCTGGCCATCATCAGCCGATTCTGATTTTCCAACTCCTTTCTTCCATCAATGGTAGAGAGTAGGAACACTGCCAAAGGGCCATCCTCTTGTGGAGAGGGGAGGGCCACTGCCAGCATGGAAATCCAGTGAAACATACCGTCCCTGCCTTTGCGCCGTCCCTCCAAAGACACATTTCGTTGGCCCTGCCGGAAGGTTTCCATGAGTTTGTCAAAGGAAAATGCCTCCCTAAACGCCGCCTGGTCCGCTGGATGCATGGTGGCGATTAAATCATGCTCCACATCCACAGATTCCTGGTCAATGATGGGAGGATACTGTCCGCTATCCCGCTGAAGCAGCAACTTTTTCTTCCTCAAGTTAAAATACAGTACCTTATCAAAGGCCTGACCAATGACTGCATCCAACGTGGTGTTCACTGCAGCGCGTTTTTGCTCCAGATCAATCTCATGGCGCTTAAGATCGGAAATGTTGCGCAGGGTTCCGATGATACGAGTAATGACCCCATTTTTTCGAACAGCATTGCCTTGGGCCAATTCCCAAGTATAATCACTCCCTGGCTTCAGACGGATGCGACACTCCAGGTTTTCCAAATTACCCTGGATAAAACGCTTGAATGGCTCCACATCTTCTGGATGGATCCGGTCAAGCTCGTGCAGGGTTTCCAGATAGCAAGGAATTACCAATTCCTCCCCATGTCCAGCTTGGAACTGGCAGTACAGTGTATCTGAAGCAACGTCGTATTCAAATAGCTCGTCCGCTGTATTTTCCACCACAGCCTTGTAACGCCGCTGCTCCTGCTCCAAGGCCAGCTGGGCCAGCTTTTGTTCGGTGATGTCCAAAAGAACAAATAAATAGACTGGAATACCTCCCTGTTCACCTACCTTTTTGCCCTCTGTGCGCATCCACAAGGTTTTTCCATCCTGGGATACCCGCTGATGTTCAATGCTAATCGGCTCTCCCAAAGCAGCTTTTTCTTGGCAAAGCCGGAGCACACGTTCTCGATCTTCCGGTACAATGTGATCAGCGCAGGCAACATCTTCCCCTTCCTGAATATCAAAGGATGCCTTATACTGCTCAGTGCCCTCCAATAGGGTAAGCCGCTCATCCATCAGACATTTGACCACATCACCAGGAAGAAGGTTATAAGCTGTCTCCCGTTCCTGAAGCAGCTGTTTTTCTAGCAACTTTTGCATTTCAATATTACGGCTCATGGTAATTTCTAGCACATCATTTGTATCTGGGCTTTTGACAAACAGAACCTGATCGGAAACCCAGTGGATTTGGTTGTCTGCTCCTACCTGGGGGTGCTCTAAATAGACAGAGGTTATTCCTGCCTTATGGGCTGCCAGCAGCTTTTCCCGACTAAAGGAATTGATGAATTGTTGGCGGTATGACTCAGGCACAGTGGATGCAGCATAGGTCACCAAATCGTCAAAGCACCCCTTCGGAGGTACGAGCTGGTTGAAAAAGTCGTTGCACTGGAGTAAGTGATAGCAGTTTTGGGTTAAATTGGCTGAAAGTAACATTTCGTAAGCAGCAGCAGTGGCCATTTGAATTTGCTGGGCTTCAAGGGCTGCCACCCGCTCTCGGTGGAACTCTGTGTGAATGTCTTCAAAAATCACCAAAACCAGGGGCCAATCCCGCCTGTTAGGCCCTTTCATCAAGTGAACACAGACCCAATGGGGCTCTGCATCCCCCAGTTGTTGCTGAAAACGCAGGAACAGATGCTTGCCCTGCCAAGCGCGGCGCAAATTTTCTTCTGTAACAAACTGGATGAACTCTTGCCGAAAGGATGGGGGTACACAAAGCTGGCAGTAGTTTTCCACGCAATCCTGGCGAGACTTATCCTGCGTTGCTTCCAAGGGGAAATCTGGATGTTTGCGCAGCGCAGTAAAACAGCTGGCAGTTAGGTCTGCTAAATAAGCAGCTCGGTAAGAATCCGATAGCTCCATCAACAGCTCTACCTGTTGTTCCTGTTGGTCCAGAACAGCCCGCAGTCGGAGCATCTGGCCCTGAACATGGGAAGGTGAGCCATTGTCGCTATATCTGGTAAAACCGAAAATCTGAATCCAAAAAAAGGGCTCATGTTCTTGCGTATGAAAGGCAGTGGCGATTTCAGTCTGGGTCTCCCCACGGAAAAAACGCTGGAACCGCTCTAGACTCTCCCCATGGACCAAATGTGGCGCCCAGTGGCTCAAAAAGCGGTTCAGCTTCCAGGTTGGCGGGGTATTCGCTGAATCCGGTGCAAAGGAACCGCACAGGAAACAGCAGTCTCGCTCTATATCATATTCAAAAACAACCAGAGGGGTAAAGCGAAGCATTTCCACCATGTCTTTGCCCAGCAAAAATTCTTCGCCATATTGTTCTGATTCGCTCATACCTGTTTCCTCCTTGTTTCAATGCTGGGTCTTTCGAGCAGCTTTATCCAACACAATGTTCATGCTTTGGGAATTTATTGTTATTCATTATAGAATGAACCAGATTTCCTGTTCAAATCATCTGTGTGAAAAAATGAGCTGTTAAACCACTCTTTGGGGGCAAGCCAGGAATCGACGAGCATACCCCATAGGTTAGGCTTCACCGGCTTGTGGAAAATATTGGCTGGGAATGAGATTTTTCTTATATCATACAGATCGATTTGCTCATCAATAAAAGGAAACTGCCATACCCTGGACTGATTTGCAGAAGCTGAAGCAGATTATGGCTCCAGCAATATGCCCGCCGGGTTCACAGTCCTGGGATGCCAAGACTTGCAATGAAAGGTATAGTTTGTCTAGAGATTTAGACGCAAATTTGGGGCAAATTCCTTAAATTTTTCTTGTTTCACTATTTTCTTGAGGTTAACTGTAACCCTTGGGATATGTATTGTCAATTACTATCCAGAGCCTAGGCCCCGTTTTTATCCAGTTTGGAATAATGAAAAGTAAAAATAAAAAGAAAGCAAATAAGCCTTCAAGAAGTGAATAAAGCTGGGTTTTTTACCCTCTATTTTCACGCTGCAAAACGGAAATCAGAAATCACACTGTAGAAACCCGTTTGAGGGAGTAGGATAAAACACCCCGTTACCGTGTCCGTAAAGCTGCATAAATCAAGTCTTTTTCTGTTTCTAAATATGTAAAAACACTATGATGAATTGAAACCTTTGGTGTCACAGTAACAGAAATGAGCACATAGAGAAGAGCTCTCTCCTGCACTGGATTCCGCATCTTGCATGGATCGATGGGCTTCTCGGCGTCGGAGGGGATGAGCCTGCCGTATTTTTTCGCCCCAGGGATATGTTTTTGGCCAAAAATGCTGCATGTTGAGAAGTGACACGCCCCACTTTACTGACATCTGTTGCGAAAATATGTAGTTCATGCTTTTGGATAAAGGCAATGTTACAGCGCTAAAAATTACTCAGTTTTCGTTTCTTCGATATTGTATGTAATTTGATGCATACTTTCAAATGCAGTCAAAATTTTTTCTAGTTTCTCTTTTTTTATAAGAGATTTGGCTGGATGTACACGCTTACTATCATGAAAGATACTTGTTTTATGTAGAAATCAAAACTATAATAAATAATATGTATGGGTTTAACAGGTATTTTGGGGCACTTTATGTACGGCGGTGCAGTAAAAGAGGTGAATGGCAGATGCCTACAGCGGAAGATCGAAATCGTAATATGGAAGCAGCACTTAAGGCAGCTATTTTATGTTTTGAAACAATGGGCGTTTCAAACTGCACCCGGGAGCTGATTGCGGAAAAGGCGGGTCTGAGCACCCGTTCCCTGCAACGGTACTTTGGCACGCTGAACAATCTCATCCGCGTAGCGACCCAGCGGTACATGAGTGCCTTTAACGAGCAATACGAAAAAATGTTTCGGTCGTACAGTGTGGATGGTTTGACAACCTTGCAGCAGTTAGAATTTGCCCTGCGTATGCATGTCTATCTTTTTCAGCCCAGAATGCCGTCGGTTATTGTGATGCAGGAGTTGGAAGCATATTGGAAGCGGCAGGACGAAACGCCTCATGAACTGTTTGCTCCTACGTTTGAAAACCAGCGGCACGGACATAAGGAACGGAAATACGGTTTTATCCAAAGCCTTTTAGAAGAAGGCGTTAAAAATGGAAGCTTTCGCAAGGATCTTGATTTAAAACTAACCTATGCGTGGATATCTGCGTCTTTCTCTGGGATGCTGTACCGGATAGCCGCTGCCCCAGAAATGTATAATAATGCTGAGCGTGGCACCTCGGCCAAGCAAGTGATTAACGGTTATGTTGAAGCAGTGCTTGCTGCAATTAAGGCGTGATTTAGTAGTAACCCGTCTTTCAGACGGATATTTTTATTGCCATTTGTGTCTCATATTGAGACTAATACAAAGTGTATCACTTCAAAAAAGTAGAAAAGTTGTGCGTTTTTTGTGTCTCATTATAGGACAAAAATATCATATCCTTTTCATCTGTTTGTATTCAATACTAAACCATACGGGAGGAAGTATCATATGAAAAAGAAAATAACAGCGGCCCTGCTCTGCATTGCGCTGGCGGTATCGTTTTCGTGTACGGCTTTCGCACAGAATGCTCCGCATCCCCTCCGGGTCGGATTTTTTCAGCTAAACGGGTATCACATGGTGGACAAGGATGGAAATCGTTCTGGCTACGGCTACGATCTCCTTCAGCAGCTCTATGTTTACGCCAACTGGACTTATGAGTATGTGGGTTACGACAAGAGCTGGGAGGATATGCTTGGTATGCTGGAAAGCGGTGAAATCGATCTCCTTACCAGCGTATATAAGACGGCACAAAGGGAGGCACTTTTTGACTTCTCCTCTGAGCCGGTTGGATATTCCTCCACCATAGTCACGACAAGGTCAGGCGACGGTGCGTACGTTGTAGATGATTACAAAAGATGGGACGGCATCCGCGTGGGGATGGTCACGGGGAATAATCGCAACGACAGGTTTGCGAAGTTTGCCCAGGAGCATGGATTTTCTTATACAATTGTTTTCTTTGATACCGCCGAGGCGCTCATAAATGAGCTTAAAAATGGAGATAAAATCGACGTCGCTGTATCAAGCGATCAGCGCGCCATCAGTGGCGAGACGGTTCTTGCGAAATTCAATCCCGAGCCGTACTATATCGCAGTGAAAAAGGGCAACACGGCACTTCTGGAGGAAATAAACACCGCACTTGCGCTTCTCACTACCGATGATCCAGATTTTCGTACAAGGCTTTCCGGGGAATACTTTTCTACCGAAAATGTAGAGGAAATCGCCTACACCGCACAGGAACGAGCGTTCATTGAAGAGAACAGCAATACAGTCTTCACCGCAGCCTTATGTCCAGATCGCACACCGATTTCCTCTTTTGTGGATAGCGTTCCCACTGGATTTCTTGCTAACATTACAGCAGAAATCATCGCTCGAACAGGTCTCAACATACAGATTGTCGAGACCATGACCCGCTCGGAATACAATGAGCTGATCGACTCAGGCAAGGCAGATATCATTCTGGATGCCTGGTACAATTATTCCAACGCTGAGCAGGACGGATTTAAGCTGACCCGGCCCTACATGAAAGCGACAGTTACACGGCTTTATCTAAAAGACAGGAGCAGTGCGTTTAACGACATCCGCACCGTTACGATGCTTCGCAACTCAGACCTCTCCAAAAAATATGGCGCAGAGCTGGCAAAGAGCTATGAAATTGTGTACTACGATACGGTAGCGGAGGTCGTGGATGCCATCTACACTGGGAAGCAGGATGCCGCCTATCTGTACTATCACACAGCGGAAAAAGCCCTCTATGATGATTTGACAAACCGGCTGTCAATGGACAAGCTGTACGCCTATTCTCTCAACTTTTCTGTTGCCGTCAGCAGTACGCAGGACACACTTCTGCTCTCCATTCTCAACAAGGCTGCTGATAGCATTAGCGACAATGAGGTTGAAAACGCGATCCTGGACTACACATCATATCCCCTGCACTCTTTTTCGTTCGTGGGATACCTCTATGCCAATCCTGTCACAACGCTTTTTATCAGCATCTGCGTCTTTGGGCTCATCATCATTGCCGCATTGTTTGTTTATACCGCAAGAAAACGCGCACATGAGCGCGTACAGATGCTGGAAAAGCAGCGAAAAAACAAGCTTCTGGCAAATGCCTTGGCTGCTGCTGAACAGGCAGATGCTTCCAAAAGCCGGTTTCTTTCTAGTATTTCCCATGAAATGCGCACGCCGCTTAATGCCATTATTGGCTTCATAACGCTGGCAGAAAAAAACGACGGCGACCTCTCCAAATTGAATGGCTACCTGCAAAACTCCAAAACAGCGGCAAAGTTGCTGCTGTCCATTATCAACGACGTACTCGATATGTCAGCGATTGAAGCCGGGAAAATGCAGCTGGCACACACACCCTTTGACCTGGGCCAGCTTCTTACTACAATAACCAACCTCTATCACACCCAGTGCACCCAGAAGGGCGTTGCTTATGAAACAAAGATTCTAACACCTTTCGAGAAATGGGTGGTCGGCGACCAGCTCCGATTGAGCCAAATCCTAAACAATCTGCTTTCCAATGCGGTGAAATTCACAGGACACGGCCACGTCTGGCTGACCGTCCGATTGACAGAAGCAATTGGAGATAAGATGTTCTTCCGTTTTGAGGTGTCCGACACAGGCTGCGGCATGAGCGAGGAGCTGCTTACCAGATGGGGCAAGCCGTTCGAGCAAGAGACTGCGGACACCGCAAGAAAATACGGTGGCAGCGGTTTGGGGCTCTCCATTGTGCGTAATTTGATATCCATGATGGGCGGCGCTGTGAGCGTCCAAAGCGTTTCGGGCAAGGGAACGACCTTTACAGTTGACCTGCCCTTTGCCAAAGGCGAGCTTCAGACAGCTGCTGAATATCCGATGGCACCCACTGGCGGCAACTTCGTGACGGAGGAACAGAATGGGATGTCCGGGCTTGCTGGCTGCCGGGTGCTGCTGACAGAGGACAATGAAATCAATCGCATGATTGCGTCAGAGCTGCTGCAAAGTTACGGCATT
>CATZDY010000031.1 GCA_958417755.1 uncultured Peptococcaceae bacterium | reverse complement strand
TTTCACCAACCGGCTGAAAAGACGCTGATAGTAAAAGGGTGAAAGTGCCGCAATCTTAGCGAGATGTTCAACTGTAAGCGGCTCTTCAAGATGTTTTTCCAGGTAATCTAGGGTTTTTTGAATTTGTTCCCATGCATGCATAAAAAGCCCCTCCTTTGTCTAAAGGATAGCACAGGTGAAATCCCTTTGCTTGACTGTGAATGCCTTTGTATGCTGCAATATCAGCCCATTGGATAGGGCAAAAATACCAGTTTAACCTTTTTGATGATCCAAATATGATACAAACCATTGCATCCAAGGCTTGTCTGCAATGGTTTGAAAAATCCTTGCCCCAATCCCAGGAGCAATGGAGATAAACCTGTTCCACATATCTTTAGCCTGTTCCCCAGAACATGGGACTATTCCTTGGGGGGGCTTGTCAAAGCCTATGATTGTCCAAGGGATTGAGCAATACATGCAAACACATGCTAATAGAGGCAATTTTATATTTTGTTTCCCAAGAAATGGACAGGGGGTTATGCAAAAACCCTTCTAATTCTTCTTGGGTGACCTGGGACAAATGGGCCAGGGTTTGGGTATTCATCCCATGTCTTTGGATTAAAGTTTGGACTATACTTTTGGTTCTATCATCCGGGGTGATTTTGAGAACATAATCCAAGGTTAATAATAGACCCATGAAAAATCCTTCTTTTTCATGGGGTATGGTCGTGGTGTTGCCATAAAATTGTTCCAAGGCAGAGGATTCAACACCTAAAAGTTTGGCCAGGGTTTTGGTTTTTAGACCATAATCCTCCAGCAATACTTGTAAAATTCTTTGCAGTTCCCTGGCAGATTTTGAGGTATTGGGTCTGTTGATTTCAAGGTTTTTTGTATGCATGTTATCCAACTTCTTTCAATGCAGGGTCAATTACCCTGTTGTGATTTTATTAGGTTAAAGGGTGGATGATGGGATGGGGTAAGTGTTGTTCCAAACAGGGAAAACCAAGGGAAGTATAAAGTTGATGCAATCTTCATTTGCAATATGCAATGCTGGTATGGAAAGATAGGTCTTTTGTCATGAAAAGAAAAAATTTTTGTTTGGGATTTCTTTGCATCCTACTTATTGGGGAGCTTTCGGGGCTTCTAGCACTTTGCTGCATTTTCTTTGCGTATCATCATGCTTTTACCATGATGACGAATAAAAAGAAATAAATCTCTTTTATGGTATTTTATGTTTTATTGTAACCTATTTGTCAGAGTACGACAATCTATTTTCAGGAATTAGCAAATGAACCATTGGAATATTGCGGAAGTATGGGGATGATTTGCAAAAAGATGTAGTGAAAAACAGGGCAAATGGAAAGAATAAAAATAATCCAAAGAACGAATGGTAGCAAGAGATGTTACCAAAGGTTGGGCAAAGGGGTAAGAAGATAGGAGTTAAGGACATCTTGCCTCACTTTTATGTTGCCAAGGGAGCCAAAGACCATGAAATTGATGATGACATACTTAAAACCCTTTAGCCTGGCCTTGGTTTTTTGTTTGTTATTACTCATAGGGCAGGCCCTGGGAGAATTGAGTTTGCCCAATCTTATGAGCAATATGGTGGATGTGGGCATTCAGCGGAGCGGGATAGAGGAACAGGTACCCCAAGCCATCAGTACCAAGGGCTTTGCCTGGTTACAATGCTTTATGGATGAAAAGGATAAAGCAATTCTAAAAACAGCCTACCGTAAGGTAGAACCTAAAACCCTGGAGGCAAAGGTTTATGCTAAGGAATATCCGTTGCTGCAAAGGGAGGCAATTTATCTGCATCAGGGGGAAAGTGCCCCTGTAAACCAGGTGTATACAAGAGCAGCCTTTGCTTGTATGGTTTATGCCCAATCCTTGGGCCTGGGAGGGAATGGGGTGGGGAGGCCATGGGATAAAGGGTTACCTCCCCCATCTGCCCCGGATGTTTCTTTGGCCATAACAGCAGCCAAAACAGCTGATGCTGGGTTGAAGGTGCAAAGGGCAGCAGGATTAACCCGTTGGTTTTACAGGGACTTAGGGGTGGACCTGGGGGCAAAACAGCAACAGTATATTAGGGGCCTGGGATTGAAGATGCTGGGCATTACTTTGTTGAGCATATTGGCAGCCATATTGGTGGGTTTGTTGGCTGCCCGGATTGGGGCCAAAGTAGCCCGCCAGCTTCGGCATGATGTTTTCGCCCAGGTGGAAAGCTTTGCGCCTAAGGAATTTGACAGTTTTTCCCTTGCTTCCCTCATTACTCGTTGTACCAATGATGTGCAGCAGATTCAAATCTTAATTATCATGGGCATCCGCATGATGTGCTACGCTCCCATCATGGGCCTAGGCGGTCTGGTGTTTGCTTTGGAAAAAAGCCTTTCCTTAAGCTGGATCATTGCTCTGGCTGTTCTGGTGATGTTGGGTTTGATTCTTTTGGTTTTCCAGCTGGCTGTGCCCAAGTTTAAAATCCTGCAGACTTTGATCGACCACTTGAATCTAATCAGCCGGGAGCATTTAACTGGCTTGCTGGTAATCCGGGCCTTTGGCAATGAATCCCATGAGGAAAAGCGTTTTGACGCCGCCAATCTGGATCTGACCAATACCAATTTGTATGTGCAGCGGGTGATGTCCCTGATGATGCCTGCCATGATGTTGGTGATGAATCTGTCTGCCCTTTTGGTGGTTTGGGTAGGGGGGCATGCCATTGCCCGCTCCACTTTACAAATCGGGGATATGATGGCGTTTATCCAGTATGCCATGCAAATCATCATGTCATTTTTGATGATTGCCATGATATTTGTCCTGCTGCCTCGGGCTTCTGTCTGTGCCGGACGCATTGCTGAAGTGCTGCATACTGGGCCAAGCATCCAAGATGTCCAGGAAGTGCAACCCTTGGGTGCAGTACAGGGGGTGATTGCCTTTGAGCATGTTTCCTTTCAATATGACCAGGCTTTAGCGCCGGTGTTGGAGGATATTTCCTTTACAGCCCAACCAGGGCAGACCACAGCCTTTATTGGGGCCACTGGGTCTGGCAAATCCACGTTGCTTCATTTGATTCCCCGGTTTTATGACGTAACCCAGGGCGCCATTCGCCTGGACGGTGTTGACATACGGGACATTGCCTTGGAAGAGCTGCGCCAAAATATCGCCTATGTCCCCCAAAAGGGCGTTTTATTTAGCGGTGACATTGCTTCCAATATCCGGTTGGGCCAAGAAAAAGCAAAAACAGATAAACTTTGGGCAGCCCTTGCAACAGCCCAGGCCAAAACCTTTGTGGAAGCTTCTCCCCAGGGCTTGCACACTGAGATCGCCCAAGGGGGCGATAATATCAGCGGGGGGCAAAAGCAACGTTTGGCCATTGCCCGGGCTTTGGTCAAGGGGGCGCCTATCTATTTGTTTGATGACAGTTTTTCAGCCTTGGACTACCAGACTGACGCTGCCTTACGCAAGGCCTTGCGCCAAAACTTGGCCCAAGCCACCATCTTGCTGGTGGCCCAGCGGGTTAGCACCATCATAGAGGCTGAACAAATCATTGTGTTGGATGAAGGTAGGATTGTGGGCCAGGGTACCCACCAGGAGCTGCTGCAAAGCTGCCCGGCTTACCGGGAAATTGCCCAAAGCCAGTTACAGGAAGCCTAAAGCAAATAGGAAAAGGTGGGAAGGAGAATGCCAAAGAAGGCTGAGCAAAAACCCGTATGGGGCAGGGGTCCTGGCCGGGGCATGCTGCGGGGAGGAGAAAAACCCCGGAATTTTAGAGGGACTTTGAAAACATTGTTGCTTACTTTATCCCCTTACCAATGGTGGATTGTTTTGGCCCTTTTGTTGGCCGTGTTTTCCACTGTGTTTACCATTGTGGGTCCTAAGATTTTGGCTTTGGCCACAGATGAGTTGGTGAATGGCTTGGGGCGTATGGTGACAGGGAGCAAAAAGGGCATTGATTTTACATATATCGGGAAAATTATCTTGTTTTTAATGGCCCTGTATGGGGGCAGTGCCTTATGCGCCTATGGCCAGAACTATATCATGGCTGGGGTATCCACCAAAGTGTCCTATGCCTTGCGCCAGGGCTTGGAAGAGAAAATCAATTGCTTGCCCCTCACCTATTTTCATGAACATAGCCATGGTGATATTCTTTCCCGCATAACCAATGATATTGATACTTTAAACCAAAGTTTGAACCAAAGCATCACCCAGCTGATCACTTCCTCGTGTAGCTTGGTGGGGGTTTTGATCATGATGCTGACCATCAGTTGGCAGCTTACCCTGGTAGCCTTTGGTATGGTTCCCTTATCCCTTCTTTTGGTCAGCGGAGTGGTGCGCTTTTCGCAAAAACATTTTCAAAGGCAGCAAAAGCATTTGGGCTTGGTCAATGGTCATGTGGAAGAAATGTTTGGGGGACATTTGATCATCAAAGCTTTTAATCAAGAAAAGAATTCCCTGGCCCGCTTTGATTGGGAGAATGAAATGCTTTATAAGGCTGCTTGGAAGGCGCAATTTTTTTCCGGTTTGCTCCATCCTTTGATGAGCTTTGTGGGCAATTTGGGGTATGTGGCCATCTGTGTGGTTGGGGCAGCCCTGACTGCCCAGGGCCTGATGACCATTGGGGGCATCCAGGCTTTTATCCAGTATGTGCGTTCTTTTACTCAACCTATCACCCAGATGGCCAATATTTCCAACCAGTTGCAGACTTCCTTGGCTGCGGCGGAACGGATTTTTGCCCTTTTAGAGGAAGAGGAAGAAAGGAAAGAAAGACCAACAGTGACCACAAAAGAGGCTTGTATCAAAGGCAATATCCTTTTTGATCAAGTGAAGTTTGGCTATGGTCCAGGGCAACCTTTGGTGCTCAAAAATTTTTCCACTTGTATAAAGGCTGGACAAAAGGTGGCCTTGGTGGGACCCACTGGGGCAGGGAAAACCACCATTGTCAAACTGTTGATGCGTTTTTATGAGGTCCAGGAGGGAGCCATTTATATAGATGGGTATGATATCCGGGATTTCAGCCGCCAGGATCTCCGCAGCCAGTTTGGCATGGTGCTTCAAGATACTTGGCTGTATCATGGCACCATTTTGGACAACATTCGTTATGGCAAACTCACGGCTTCAGAGGAAGAGGTCATTGCTGCAGCCAAGGCAGCCCAAGTGGACCGCTTTGTACGTACTTTGCCCCAGGGGTATCACATGGTGCTCAATGAAGAAGCCAGCAATGTGTCCCAGGGACAAAAGCAGCTTTTAACCATTGCCAGGGCCATTTTGGCAGATACAAAACTATTAATTTTGGATGAAGCCACCAGCTCAGTGGATACCCGGACAGAGGTCTTGATTCAAAAAGCCATGGATAATTTAATGCAGAATCGTACCAGCTTTATCATTGCTCACCGGCTTTCCACCATTCGCAATGCGGACCTGATTGTATGTCTACAGGATGGAGATATTGTGGAACAGGGTACCCACCAGGAGCTGATGGCCCGAAAAGGCTTTTATGCCACTTTATACAACAGCCAATTTGCAAGAATTTCCTAGCTGTAGCCATATGTTTTTGGAGGAAAAACTGGATATTCTCCCAAAGGGGGAGTGGTACGGTTTTTTAAAACCAGCAATATTGAGTATTGTTTGCCGCAAATGAGGGGCATCACTTTACAGGTTTTCTCTCATTCCGATACAATGCGTCCATCTGTGGAGAGCACAACCACCTGCCAGGGAATGGATTTGCCGCTGGCTTTTACAGCCCGGCTGACAGCCTTTTCCAAGGCGCCACAACAGGGAACTTCCATGCGCACCACAGTGATATGTTTGAGGTCATTTTCCCTTAGAATAGCTGTGAGCTTTTCAGCATAATCCCCTTCATCCAGTTTGGGGCATCCGATTAACGCTACCCGGCCCCTAAGGAATTGGCGGTGAAAATCTCCATACGCATAGGCTGTGCAGTCAGCTGCTATCAACAGCTTGGCCCCTTGGAAATAGGGGGCTTTCACTGGCACCAGCTTGATTTGCACTGGCCATTGGGCAAGTTCGCTTGGTACCGGGCGTCCGGGTTCCTGGGGACTTGCATGGCGGACCATGGTTTTGGCCTCACTGCCCGGACAGCCACAGGGCAGGGATTTTATCTGGGTCTTTTGGGCAGCCTGAACTGCGGCCTGGTCGTAGGCCAATGCCTCCCGCTCTTCAAAGGTAATGGCCCCTTGGGGGCAGGCGGGCAAGCAGTCCCCCAGCCCGTCGCAATAGTCTTCCCGGAGCAGCTTTGCTTTGCCCTGCACCAAGCCGATGGCTCCTTCATGACAAGCTTCGGCGCAATATCCGCAACCATTGCAAAGAACTTCATTGATTTTGATGATTTTTCGTTTCATGTTTTTATCCTCCCCCTGTTTCATTTGGCAGTGTAAAGTGAAAGGAAGGTTCAGGAAGGGTCAGCCTTTCTGGTACAATGATTTCATTAGAAATCCAATCCATGGACCTCCTTATAAAATAGCAACCTTTATTAACGCTTGTTCTTCTTTTCACTTCTATCTTTCATGTTTACTTTACAGGGCCTTTCATTTCTTGAATTTGACATTGTATTGCTTAGACTTTCCGGTCACTGTTTCCATTTGAATTTTCCAAACAGCAGTGCGAAACAGGCTGTCTGAGATAGCTTTTTCAAAGTGAGCCATATTGGTGGGAACGTGTCGCTGGCATAAGAGCCGCAGAGCCTGGATTTTTTCCTGGTCTGTGGTCACTTCCTCCGCGGTTCCCCATACCACCGCAGACTGGTAGGCAGTGGTGAATGCATCCGGCTGGATACAGGTATGCCCCACAGCAGTCAAACAAACCCTGGGGTTTTGCCGGAGATATTGGATTTTTTGTCCCTGTGGGGCACAGTGAAAATAAAGGAAATCTCCATCCCGCACAATGGTGAGGGGAATGCAATAGGGGGTCTGGTCCGGTCCCACGGTGGCAAGCACTGCGTATTCACAGGTATCCAATACCATCAGGGCAAAATCCCGATCCATTTCCCGGTCTTTTCTGCGCATCTTTACCTTCCTCCTTGTTTTTTGGTTCTATGGTACTACACTGACAGCAATATGTATGTTGCATTTACAACGAAAAATCCGCCTTATTTTTTCAACGTGATGTGAAACAAAAATCTTACAAAATACTGGGACAAGTAGCAGGGAAAAATGTTTCCCCTATGGTATCATAAGGTCAAAGAATGCGAAAGGATTAAGGTTTATGTTTTTAGAGCAAAATACTGCTTTCCCCATAAGGGCACTTTTACGATTTTTTATTTTTCTTGTACATAGAGGCAATCAACCCAGGGAAAAGGCTAAATCCTCTGCCTAGATTCATCAGGAAAAAGGGAGAGATGTTTGGTAGGTGGGTGTTTTGTTAGCACCAAAGGGGGCAATAAGTTGCTGGGAGCTTGGGCCCAAGACTGTCGCATTTTCACCTCAGCGGTTTGCAGGAACGCTTAGATGTAAACTGCATTCACTATGGTAAAGTGTATTGGGTGTAGGAGATTGAAATTTGAGCGATTTTGCGGCATTGAAAGAATGGGCTTTAGAAAAATGTTCATCTTCCGAAAAGGTAAAAGTTTTTAGTTCTCTTTATTGAAAAGGAAGCAACAGGGGGAGATAGTGGCAAAGTTGGCCTGTGGGGAAGAGCTGGTTTTCATTGAGCTGAAAAAAGGTAAATTATTTCAGTCCATGGAAACAATAAGGTTCTCAAAGATTGATACAAGAGAATGTTGTTTGGTTTTATTGTTAACCTTGATAATATATTATATTGACAATATGTTTTTTATATGACATCATAAATAAAAACCTTTCAAGCAATCAATGAAGAGGCGATATATCAAAACAGCAAAACAGGGGCAGAAGGGAAAAGAAAGGAGGGGGATGTACCAGAACGTACATTCCCACAGAAAAGATGAGATGTTTAGAATCTTTAAAAGAAGAAGTATTGGCTGGACACCAGGTATCCCGGGAAGAAGCGCTCTGGCTCTATGATGCTCCCTTGGAAGAGCTATGCCTGGCAGCAGATGAAATCAGGGCGCATTTCTGCGGGCATGCCTTTGACCTGTGTACCATTATCAATGGAAAAAGCGGGAAATGCACGGAAGACTGTAAATATTGTGCCCAATCCTCCTTTTATCCCACCCGGATCCAGGAATATCCTCTGCTTGGCACAGAAAAGATTGTAAACCAAGCCAAGGTTCATGCTGCCCAAGGGGTTTTGCGTTATTCCATTGTGACCTCTGGCAGAAACCTTGAGGATGAAGAAATAGACCGCATGTGCCAGGCTGTGCAAGCAATTCGGCAAGAGGTTGATATTTCGGTTTGCGTATCCTTTGGCCTGTTGACTGAAAAGCAATATGGAAAACTGAAAGAAGCTGGTGTTACCCGGGTGCACAACAATGTGGAAACCTCCCGTCAAAACTTCCCGCGAATTTGTACCACCCACAGTTTTGCGCAAAAGGTGGCGGCTATCCGGGCTGCCCAAGAGGCAGGGCTTGAGGTTTGCAGTGGGGGAATCGTGGGATTGGGGGAAACCCCTGGGGACCGGATCGACATGGCCCTAACCCTGCGGGATTTGGGCATCCGGTCTGTGCCCGTGAATCTGCTTAATCCTATTCCGGGTACTCCCTATGAACATGTCCCGGCGCTTCAAAATGAGGATATGCGCCGCATTGTGGCAGTGTTCCGTTTTTTGCTGCCCCAGGCTGCCATTCGCCTGGCAGGGGGGCGGGGGCTGCTGCCTGATAAGGGAAAAGCCTGTTTTGTGTCCGGAGCCAATGCCGCCATTTCCGGGGACATGTTGACCACAGCGGGTATCAGCGTGCAAAGGGATAGGGAACTTTTGCATACATTACACTATCAAGTGAGGCCATGGGAATGAGCAAAGGATTGTTTGTGACAGCCACAGGAACGGATGTAGGCAAAACCTATGTGACAGCGCTGCTGGTGAAAAAGCTGCGGGCCGCAGGATACAGGGCAGGGTATTATAAAGCTGCTATCAGTGGGGCCAATACCCTTGAGGACAGCGATGCAGGGTATGTAAACCGCATAGCTGGCATCGGGCAGGCTCAGGAAACCCTGCTTTCCTATTTGTATCAAAAGGCTGTGTCTCCCCATTTGGCGGCAAAGATAGAGAAAAATCCCTTGGTGCTTTCCAGGGTCAGGGCTGATTCTCAAAGGGTACAGCAGGAGTATGATTTCGTCACAGTAGAGGGAAGCGGCGGGATTGTCTGTCCCCTGCGGTATGATGAAACAGAGCAAATCATGTTGGCAGATGTGATCAAAGCCTTGAAGCTAAACACCTTGATTATTGCTGACCCGGGACTTGGCGCCATCAATGCCGTGGTATTGACTGTGGCCTATATGCGCAGCCTGCAAATCGGAATCAAGGGGATCATTGTCAACCGCTATACAGGGGGACTGATGCAGGAGGACAATGTCAAGATGATGGAAGCCCTGGCCCAGGTTCCTGTGCTGGCTTTGGTGGCGCCTGGGGAGCAGGATTTGGATTTGCCAGCTGAGCGGATTGCCCAATGTTATGAATAGGAGAGAGCCATGAATTTCATTGAAAAGGATTTACAATATATCTGGCACCCTTGTTCCCAGATGAAGGATTACGAGGAATTGCCGCCAATCTTGATTGATCACGGCAAAGGAGTGTATCTGTATGGTCCGGATGGCCAGGAATATCTTGATATTGTCAGTTCCTGGTGGTGCAATCTGCTGGGCCACTGTAACCCTAAAATCAACCAAGCCATCAAGGAACAGCTGGATACCTTGGAACATGTGATTTTTGCTAATTTCACCCATAAAGGGGCCATTATGCTTTGCGAGCAATTGATGGAGATCATTCCCCCGGGATTGGGGAAATTTAATTTTTCTGATAACGGTTCAGCAGCAGTGGAATGTGCCTTGAAGATGGCTTTCCAATATCAATACCAGACAGGATATCCCCAAAAGAAGCGCTTTATGTGCCTCACCGAAGGGTACCATGGGGAAACCATCGGGGCTTTGTCTGTGGGTAGCATGGACTTGTACGCCAAAATTTATAAGCCCATGCTCATGGATACCATCCGGATAGAAGCCCCGGACTGTTATCGCTGTGCTTACGGGGAAAACAGGGAACATTGCAGTTGCCCTTGTTTTGAGGATGCAGAAAGGAAATTCGCCCAGCATGGGCAGGAGACCTGCGGGGTCATTGTGGAGCCTCTATTGCAGGGCAGTGCGGGCATGAGAATATATCCTGCTCTTTATCTGAAAAAACTGCGGGCATTGTGCAATCAAACCCAAGTATTGCTCATTGCTGATGAAATTGCCACAGGCTTTGGCCGGACGGGCAAGATGTTTGCTTGTGAGCACGGGGGGATTACCCCGGATATCATGTGCATTTCCAAGGGGCTCACAGGGGGCTATATGCCCATGTCCATCACCATTACCACGGATGAAATTTATGCTGCTTTTTATGCAGATTATCAAGAAGGAAAGGCCTTTATGCACAGCCATACCTATAGCGGCAATCCTCTGGGGTGCGCCGCAGCCTTGGCAGTGCTGAAAATCCTGCGGGAAGAGCAAATCTTAGCCCAGGCGAAAAAGCGGGCCTTTTATCTGCATCAGTGTCTAAAGGAAGCCCTGGGGGATCACCCCCATGTGGGGGAGATACGGCACATTGGACTCATCAATGCCCTGGAGCTGGTAAAGGATAAAGGGACTAAAAGAGGCTTTCCCTCAGAACTGCGCCTGGGCTACGAAATTTATAAAAAAGCCTTAGGCCTTGGTCTTTTGCTGCGGCCTTTGGGCAATGTGCTGTACTTTAATCCACCTCTGATTATCAATGAAGGGGAAATTGACCTGGCTGTCAAACGCTGTGCCCAAGCCCTAAAAAGTGTATTGTCTTAAGGCTTTATAGTAACCAACAAATATCTTTGCCCAAGTAGGTAAGGTGTAGAAGAATCCGTTGTTGACAGGATTCAGGTTTGGAACCTTCTCTGGCATCATCATAGCAACCTGATTTTGGGTTGTCATCATCCTTACGTTTCATACTATATTAAGAAAACAAGCAAACGAATGGGATATTATTGTACCTATTTTATACCATTTTACTATATTTTTATAGTTGCTCCAAGGATGTGGCGGCCTATATTGCGCTCATTGGGGCATAACACCAGGAGAATAGGGGTAATTTTTCGATTTTCCCTTGACTGACATTGAAGCATACATAGGATGTTGTTTGGCAAGGTATCCTAAAACCCTCCACTTTAACACCAGACTTTGTATGTATGATATGCTGGGACTAATAGGAGGTGAGCAGCTTCAATACCTACATGACAACTGAAATAGCACACATAATCGGAATCCATCCTAATACGGTTCGGCTTTATGAGAAATTAAACCTCATTCCAAAGCCCCAGCGTCGCGCCAATGGCTATCGTATTTTTACAGATTTCCATGTGGAACAATGTAAACTTATCCGAATTGCTCTAAAGGTTGAGGTGTTACAAAATGGTTTACGAAAAAAGGCCCTTGACATTATCAAGACATCTGCAACCGGGAATTTTGACCAAGCCATTCATCTTGTTGAGCAGTATTTGCAACAACTCAAAACAGAACAGGACCATGCTGAGGAAGCAATCACCATTGTCACTCATATTCTGGAGGGGCACACAGAGGCAGGAGAAATGTTGCTCTTCACAAGGAAAGAAGCTGCTGATTTCCTGCAAGTGACCATGGATACCTTGAGAAATTGGGAAATGAACGGATTGTTAACAGTGAAGCGCAAGCAAAACGGTTATCGGGTTTATACGGAAGAGGATATGAAACGACTGAAGGTAATCCGTGTGCTACGCTGTGCAAATTATTCTCTGGCAGCTATTTTACGTATGTTAAATGCCCTGTCTTGTCAGCCTGGTATTGATATCAGGCGTATCATGAACACGCCAAAAGAGGATGATAATATTATTTCTGTCTGTGACAAGCTGATAACCTCCTTGCAAGCTGCGGAGAATCATGCCCGTGTGTTACGAACCCAACTGGAAATGATGAAAATTCGATTTTCTTAACCCTCCATTTTAACACCAGACTTTGTTCTGGTGTTATTTTTTTTAGGAATGAAATACAACATAGTCAACAGGAGGGAAAATATGGAAAACATGTACGCATCCGCATGGAAGAGGAAAACCATCGCTTTTTTAAGCAGTCAATGGATTACCCTTTTTGGATCGTCACTTGTGCAAATGGCGATGATCTGGTATGTTACGCTACAAACATCGTCTGGGATATGGGTCATGGTGCTAACATTGTGTGCCTTTGTCCCCCAAATGATTGTCTCCTTGTTTGCCGGGGTATGGGCAGATCGCTGCAACCGAAAAATGCTAGTGATTGCTGCTGATTCCATCATTGCTGCAGCCACTTTGGGACTGGCCTTGTTTATGATGGCTGGCTATACAGGGCGGCCCACACTAGTGGCCATTCTAGTTGTTTCGTTTATCCGCTCATTGGGAAGTGGCATACAAATACCAACTGTAAATGCTATGCTCCCCCAGCTTGTGCCAGCAGAAAAGCTCATGCGCTTCAATGGTATCAATAGTAGCATGCAATCTATGGTACAATTTGCCGCTCCTGCTGTGGCTGGTGCCATCATGGCTTTTGGTTCCCTCAACGGTATTTTAATGATTGATGTCCTGACTGCTATTGTGGGGGTCACCCTGCTTGCTTTTATCAGCATCCCGGAACACTGTATTGCCAAGGAAAGGAAGCACCTGCCATTTTGGGCAGACTTAAAAGAGGGGATAAGATTTTCATTTGCAGCTCAATTTGTTGGCAAATTGCTTGTTATCTACGGAGCGTTTATTTTTCTATGCGTACCGTCTAGCTTTCTCACAGCATTGATGATTGAGCGGACTTTTGGCGGACATTATATGTATCTGTCTGTGAATGAGATGGTGGGCTGTGCAGGCATGGTCCTAAGCGGTTTACTGCTGGGCGCAGGGGGAGGCTTTCAAAACCGCAACAAAACCTTTTTTTGGGGCATATTGTCTTATGCTGTTTTTGCTATACTACTGGGAATTGTTACCCGATTTTGGTTGTTTGTTGCCATCATGTTTTTTATCAGCTTTGCCATTCCCCTGGTCCAAGCATCGGTCATGACCATGCTGCAAGAAAAGGTAGCGCCAGAAATGCAAGGACGGGTGTTCAGTTTGCTGAATATCATGTTTTGTGGTTTTATACCCCTTGGCGTGGTAATCTTTGGACCAATGGCTGATAGTATCCCAATGCATTGGCTCATCATAGGGACAGGTGTCGTCCTGTTGTTATTGGCCATATCCATTCCCTGTTCCCCATCTTTTTACCAGCAAGGGGTATTGGAAACAAAAGAAGAATGATATCCTTTATTAACCTAAAACACGGTTTTCGTAATATAAAAGCTAAGAATGCAAGGCTTAAACAAATATCCTTTTTCAATATTTTCTTTAGAAGAGATAAGCGCCTCCATGGGGGAACATCCGGAATTATACGGAGGAGGGCTTAGAACCATTTGCTAGCCTAGAAAGACATTTAAGGTCAGGAGTTTCATCCATGATCATGTTAGATACGAAATATTTTAAGCCCTATATTTATAATTGTCTTAAAAACCATTAGGAAAATAAAAGCAGCATTTGAGAGCTGCTTTGGATTGGCGTCTTGTTCTTTCGCAATGGTTGTTCTTTTTCCCGGAGCTTATATGGTTTTTTTCTTTTGTTTTTTCGGTTTGGGTTCAGGCAATTCCTGAGCCATTGTTTGAATCAAATGCGCTAAAAATGCTTTATCATCCACTTCTTCCACCAAAAACATGGCTTTGGCGCCAGGATAAGGCAATACCTTTTTTCCCTGGGGCAGCAGGGCTTGGCTTGCTTTCATATCCTTCACCAGAAGGCGATCATCATAAATGCCGCCAAATACCTTTCCCTGGTAATATAAAATGAATTCCCCCATCATCTTTCGAGAAGAGACTTCCTGTAAGCCAGCCAATTGTTCCATGATATAAGCAGCATATTCTTGACTAGAAGCCATTTTTTCACCTGCCAAACGATTCTTTAAGGTATTATAAAGCCCTTTACTTGGGAGTGTTTTTATTTGCCTGACACCATGCCCGATGATTGTTTGCTTCTAAATCAGCCAAACAGTTTCAGCTGTAAGGGAATCATGGATCTTTACGTGTTTTGCTGCGTCAAATCCAAGAAACCTTTATTCCTTTTTCCGGGGCTGAATAAACAAGTCCTTGGGGCTAAGGCCATTGGTTTTGGCTGTTTTGCGCCATCCGTGTTCAGCAGCAATTTTATAGGCCAGACGGGGAAAATTGGGTGTTATAAAAACCGTATCCCCTTGGGCCAAGGTATCAATATGCTGGGCTAAAGCCTGTAAGGCTTTCCCTAAATTTTTCTTGGGACCATGCCCCAGGGGGACACTATCCAGTTCTGCCAGCATACCGCCTGCCCCTACCCCCAATCCCTGTCCCCAGCGAAGCCCCGCACGGGTGCACCAATTCTCCATCATGTTTAGACCAAGGGCATTTTGGTGGGCTTCGTAAAAACCGCAATTGAGGATGGCGTATACAGTCTGGAAAGGGGCGGCCTTTAGGGCGTGTTCTAAAGCCATAAGGGCACTTACCATATGAGAAGGGAGTCCATCCACATAAAGGGGCAAGGCAAAAACCAGGGCATCGCAGGCCATGATGGGGGCAAGCTCCCGGAAAGAGAGCTGGGGGGTATGGAGATGAAAGTCTTGGCTCATGTTTGTCTGCCCAAGGTAGCCCTTCAAACCCTGCAAAATCACGCCAGAAGCACTGTTTTTTACCTTGGGGCTGCCGTTTATCAGGGCTATTTTCATAGCAGCGCCTCCAATTCTGCGGGATTTTCTTGCCATAAAACTTGTTTTACATGGCAATACAGGTTGATTGCCATGGCATTGACCCATTTGATTGCAGTCTTTCTCTCATTCTGGGTCAGATTTTTCCCATAAAAAAGCACCCTTAGGTCAATGGTCCTTTGATAGCGTTGGCGATGGTGCATTTCTTTGTTTTTGATGACAAAATAGGGATGCAAATAGGAGATGCTTCTATCCAGCACATTTTTGACAAAAGGACTGGGCCCGCCATAGCAGCATTGGCTGATCAGGACTAGCTCAGTGCATTGGGCCAGGTATTCCCCCATATGACCATGCTTATCTTGGATGACACAAATCCCTGGGGTTTTGACCCAACAACCAAAGCAGCCAATGCAATGATGAATGGAGTCATCCTGGGAGAAGACCAGCCAGCCTTGGTCCTCTGTACAGTTTGGGAACAAGGAAGCTGCGATAGAGGGTTCTAAATCATGAAGCAGCAGCTTCCAAGGGCCAGGATTCTCCCTGCCTTGAGGCTTTATTTTTTCTTTATTATCCATGATTCTCTCCCAAAACATCTATCTTTTCTAATGCTACATATACTTTGCTGAAATCACGTTCACTTTAATATTGAATTATCCCATTGTCAAGGGTTACATAGATTCTTTACATTCCCTTGGCAACCTTAGGAGAAAAACTTCAATGTTACTGGCAATGTTGATGAATGGAGGCTTTTGTTCCTAAAAAACTCCGTGGAAAATCCCACTGACAGGTAAGATCCTGATTATGCATATTTTTATAACCATTCAGTATCCGTGCAATGGATAGGTTTAAGAAAGCTATTTTTAGCCCTTACTTGGCTTTGCAAAGTTTCCTAGGAAGGTTGTTGGTTTAGAGAAACAGGTATTTAAGGACAAAGAGCAGGGCAAAGGTAAGGATCATGGGATTGAGATCCTGGCGCAATTTTGGTCCTCCGGTGAGTTTTAAAATACAGTAAGCAATGACCCCAATGCCAATGCCGTCTGCTAGGCTGGAGGTAAAGGGCATCATCACAGCAGTGAGAAAGGCTGGGATGCCTTCGGAATAATCCGCAAAATCAATGTTAGCCAGGGGGGAAGCCATGAATACCCCCACCAGGACCAGGGCTGGGCCAGTGGCAGCATTGGGCACGATTAAAATGAGGGGGGATAAGAAAACAGCTAACATAAGACACAGGGCTGCGGTCAAGGCTGTGAGCCCTGTTTTGCCCCCTGCAGCAATGCCAGAAGCGGATTCGGCAAAAATAGTCAAGGTGCTGGTGCCCAGACAAGCGCCTACGGTAGTACCCACAGCGTCGGAAAGCAGGGCCTTTTTAGCCACAGGGAGCTCGTTGTTTTCATCCATCCAGCCGGATTTGGTGGCAAAGCCGATCAAAGTGCCGGCTGTGTTGAAAATTCCCACCATGGCAAAGGCGAACACCACAAACAGCATATCCCAGGAAAATAAATGGCTGAAATCAAAATGCAAAAATGTAGGGGCCAAGGAAGGCGGGGCGCTGCATATGGCGGTGGGCATTTTGGTAACCCCAACAAAAAAACCTAGGATCGTGGTGATGGCAATGCCAAAGAGCAAGGCCATGGGTACTTTGCGTACCAAAAGAATGGACGTAATGCATAAGCCGAAACAAGCCAGCAGAGGAGCTGGCGCAGAAAGATTGCCTAAAGCAATGAGGCTGGTGTCATTGGCCACAATGATGCCAGCATTTTTTAGGCCAATGGAAGCAATGAATAAACCAATGCCTGCGGAAATGGCGTTTTGCAAGGACCGGGGCATGTGTTTGACCACAGTTTCCCGGATGTGAAAGAGAGACATCAATAAAAACAACAAACCCACCAACAGGGTGGCAGTCAGGGCAAAGGACCATGAGTAGCCCATGTTTTGTACCACATCATAGGCAAAGAGGGTGTTTAAGCCCATCCCAGAGGCCAGGGCCAGGGGCAGGTTGGCCCACAGGGCCATGATAAGAGTGGCGATGATGGCAGACAGGACTGTGGCGGTGAAGATGGCG
The DNA here is from genome assembly GCA_958417755.1 of uncultured Peptococcaceae bacterium. Classification (GTDB taxonomy): domain Bacteria; phylum Bacillota; class Desulfotomaculia; order Desulfotomaculales; family Desulfocucumaceae; genus CATZDY01. The sequence goes on along the minus strand of CATZDY010000031.1, from coordinate 9,961 downwards.
CCAAAATCCATGCCTGTGGCAGATAGGATGGCAGGGTTTACAATGAGAATATAAGCCATGGTAATAAAGGTGGTGATACCAGCCATGACTTCGGTTTTTACGGTGGTGTTTTGGGCTGTTAAGTGGAAGTATCGGTCCAGCCATTGCCCCATTGCCTGCAAAGCTCCTTTTGCTCTTACATCTTGATTTGTATCATTATACAGGGGCTTGGTCAGTAAATCCAAGCCAACCTTATCAAATATATCATAAAAATGAAAAAAAGCCAATTCTTTGTCCAGGGTTGGCCAGGGTGCCAAGTTGTCGTCATTTCCTTGGATGCAACAAAATTTGTTGGGATGCTGTAATTTTTGTAACAAAGGCTTGGGAAAGGGGTCTTATAGACAAGGAGGTGGGGGTGTGACGGATTTTGCAAACATCTACCAACAATATTTTCAAGATGTTTACCGGTTTCTTTTATCCTTGAGCCAAGATGAAATGCTTGCTGAGGAAATCACCCAAGAAACCTTTTACAAAGCCTTGCAACGCATAGATACCTATCAAGGTACCTGTAAAATTACGGTATGGCTTTGTCAAATCGCCAAGAATACATATTTTTCCTATTGCAAGAAACAAAAGCATAGGGCCAAGTTAGGGGCTGGAATTGGAGAAAGTCCGGATACTGGAGAGGAGAGCCTGTTGCGTCAAGAGGAACTTTGGCAGATTCATCAGGTGTTGCATGACTTGGATGAGCCTTATAAAGAGGTATTCACCCTGCGGGTATTCGGGGAATTGCCCTTTCAACAAATCAGCGCGCTTTTCGGTAAATCGGAAAGCTGGTCCCGGGTGACTTTCTTTCGAGCCAAAAGGAAAATACAAGATTTAATAAAGGAGGTGTAAGGGGATGAGTTGCGTATCTTGTGAGATAATCAAGGATTTATTGCCTCTATATTATGATAATATATGTAGCAGCCAAAGTAGAAAAATGGTGGAAGAACATTTAGCAGGGTGCAGCCATTGCCAGCAGGAATTGAATCGTATCAAGGAGGAAATCCCCGGATCCCCGGAAACAGTGACTCAAAATTTCCAGGAAAGCAAAGGCCTCAAAACCTTGGCAGGCCTTTGGAAACAGACCAAAGCAAAGGCTTTTGGGAAGGGGATTGCCTGGACTGTGGTGGTCCTGGGGCTAGGTTTGTTGCTTTATCTGGGTTTGTTTCAATGGCAGGTTGTCAATGTACCCATGGAGGCAGTGAAGATTCATAAGGTGTATCAATTGGCTGACAATCGGATTGCGTATCATGTGGAAATAACTGATGGCTATGGGTTACGGCAATGCCTTTTTTCCATGGATCAGCAGGGCAATTATTATGTATCCCCTAAACGGCCTGTTTTCCCCCCCAAAGCCACTGGTATAGGTTTGCATAACACTTATTATTGCTTTGACCCTCTTCGGGACGGGCGCAATGCCCAAGAGCGGTACAATAGCAAAACAGAGATAAAGGCTTTGTATTTTGGCACCCCTGAAGATCATATTTTGATTTGGAAAAAGGGGATGGCTTTGCCTGCTGCTAGCCCAGAGGTAGAGGCCTTACTTGAGGGTAAAAGCCTATAAGGGACCGGAGAGGTTTACCTGTTGCATGAAAAAACAGCGCTAGGCAAAGGATTGATGCTAGGCCTTTCATCGCGCTGTTTTTGGTTTCAAGCCTTGCTCCGGTTTAAGCGAGACTATTTCTGTTGCCACCGTTTCAATTGGGGCAAATACGCTTGCATCATGCTTCTGGCTTTTTCTGCGGTCATGTCCGGGTGCGCGGCCAGCATGTGGGGGATGCAGATTTCAATCATTTCCTCCATGTTCACATTAGCAGTAAAGACACCCTTTTGATAGCAGTATTGGCAATAATCCTCATTTTTGCTTCCATCCTCATTGGTGCCATAGAGCTCTTTGTTGTTTCCCATGGGCATGGCGCAGGATTGGCAATATTTTTCCGTCATAAAAACGCCTCCTTTCATGAATATCTGGGCTAAGCTTGTACAAATGTATCATAACAAATATAAAGCAAATCACAAAATGGCAAAATTTCCTCTGGCATAGCTTTGTAGCAGCTGGCTTGTATTTAGGTTTTTATGCGCTATTCCTTTGGCTCATTTTTTTGCTGAATTTTTTATAAATCAAAATACCTGTTACACTGAGAATCACACTGCTGGCAAAAAGCGGGATGGCCAATTCAAAATTCTGCAACCCTAAAACATTGCCACTAATGGTATAAATCAAAATAGAAGGAATCCTACCAAAACCAGACATCAAAAGCACAAGGGAGAAGCGCATGGGGGTTAAGCCAGCGAAATAGGTGATAAAGTCCTTGGGGGTTCCTGGGATGAGGAACAGAATCAAGGTGATCAAATAAAGCCTTTTGGTATTTTGTAAAAATGTCAAGGACATGATTTTTTCCTGGGAATAAAAGAGTTCCACTGCCTTAAGTCCCACATGGCGGGTAAACAAAAACGAAACCGCTGTGCCAATGAAGGCCCCAATGACGCAGAGTAGGGTTCCTTCCCATACGCCGAATACAAAGCCTGCTCCAATTTCAATGGGATCCCCGGGGATAACAGCAATGATAATTTGTAAGGCCATCATGCCAATGCAAACAAGTTCGCCCCAAAATCCGTGGGTATCCACCCAGTCCCGGAATTGCAGAGGATCTGAGACAAAATGGAGCATGGGTCGTCCCACAAACCAAAGAATAACCAGGGAAAGGATGGCGAATAAAACCAGGGAAATCACGCAAACAGTGATTCTTTGCCGCCTTTTGACAGCCATATGCTGTTGGATCATTGCATCATTTTTTACATCACCCATATAGGTTTAAATTCTCCTCATCACAAGGCAAAATTTTATTGTTAAAAAGAGTATAAACCAAAGGCTATCCAGATGACATCCTTTTTTTAACAAAAAAGTTTCATTGATGTAAATTTTTAGGCCTTGGCTTTATCAATATAAAGCATTCGACACAGAGTAGGAAAATCCCGCCTTTTCTAGTGTGGACAATGTCGGGACAGGGTAGACAAAAAGATTGTTTTCTATGATACACCAAAGAGTCTTTTTTGTTATTGCGAGGAGTCAGGAACCATCTGAGTGCCTTGTCTTGCTAAAACAAGGTTTACAATCTCTTAAAAGGCCCTTGAGACAGTAGAAGAAAAACAACTGGTGGGTATCTGGTTTAGGGGTAGGGAAGTGGCAGCCAGGGGTGTTTTATAGATGAATGTTGAAATGGGGGAATGAAAATAGGCCCTGGCCCTGTTGGAGCTTTCCTTGGTGCCAAAGGGTGGTAAAACCCCGGTCAATTTCCTCCACAAGGTCCAATGGGATGTGCAAGGTGTAATGGCCGGGTAAAATCTTTTTTAAGGGTAATTGTTTCACCAGTTGAATGGACTGCCAAAAGGCCAAAGGATCCGTGCTGGGATAAAAGGCGTCCAGGGTGCCTTGATAAATCAAATCTCCGGAAAATAAATACCCTGTGCGAGGTTCAAAAAAACAGACATGCCCCGGGGAATGCCCTGGGGTGTGGAGGACTTGCACTTGTCTGTGCCCCAGGGACAGGATATCCTGGTGGTGTAAAATCATGGTGGGGGTACCTTGAAAAATGCGGTAATGTTCCAGCTGAAAATCCGGGGGAAAGGAACAGGGCTTTTGGATTATATTGGCTTTCACTGCATCCAAGGGCAGGGGGAATGCTTGTTCCAGCCATTCCCTTTCTTGGGCATGCACAGCAATGCGGGGGAAATGCCAGTGCCCCCGATATGATCCCAATGCGCATGGGTGGTGGCCAGGAGCACAGATTGATTGGTCAGGCGATGCACCACAGTGCTGATGTTTTGTACTCCTAAGCCACTGTCAATGAGCAGGGCTTTTTGGGTTCCCAATAGCAAATAACAATGGGTTTGTTCCCAATGTTGGTATTCACTGATGGCAAAGGTGTTGGGGTCAATGATTTCCACTGTAAACCAGGGGTTCATACGATGCTCCTTTGTCGTTTGCAAGGGTATCTCGCTCTGGGGCAAAATCTTGGGCCAAGCTTAGCTTGGGTTAAGGGCGGTTTAAAATTTCCACAGTGCCTTTGTTCCCATCCACCCGCAAAAAATCTCCGGTTCTAATTTTATCTGTGGCCTGGGCTACCCCCACCACGCAGGGCAAGCCGTATTCCCGGGCCACAATAGCCCCATGGGTCATAAGGCCCCCCACTTCTAACACCAATCCTTGGGCTTGGATGAACAGGGGGGTCCAGCCGGGATCTGTAAATTTGGTGACCAAGATTTCATCCTTTTGTAACTGTTGGGTGTGGGCATCAAGCAAAACCCGGGCATAACCTTCCACAACCCCTGCAGAGACTCCTGCGCCTCCCAATACTCTGGAGGCATTGGTGGCCTGCTGTCCTTGGTTGGCCTGGCTGTGGTAAATGATCCCTTTTTCATCCATCACCCGGGGTGGGGTTAGCCTTTGATAGGACGCATAGGTTTGTTTGCGCTCATCAGCCAGAACTTGCAGTTTCGCCCCCTTGCCTGTGAGGCCTTCAATGACTTCATCCATGGTTAAATAATGGAAATCCTGGGCTTTTCGGAGCACTTTTCTTTGTTGTAATTCCTGGCTGCAAGCGTTGAGAACCCGGCGAAAGATTCCGAAACAAAGCATCAGGGCATATTTGCCGTGTTCCCGCAGACTCAGGTAAGCTCTCATGTTGTGGATGAGTTGTTCCGCTTTTCTTTTGACCCGGGGATCTTGGTCTTGTAATTTGCTGAGAAGCTTTTGTTCTGTTGCCAGGGATAGCTGTACCAATTTTTGATAGCTTTGCCGAGGAGAAACCAAATCAGCATTGTCAATTTGATTCAACATCCCCACGGCCAGGGGACGGAAGTCCTCGGCATATCGATCTCTGGTGATATCGATTTCTCCAATGCCCCGCATGCCATAGGTTTGTAAAAAATGCTCCAGGGTTTCCTTGAGAACAGGGTTTTGGCTATGTTGCAATAATGCTAGGTGCGCTGTCCGGGGATTTTGCCGCAATAGGGCAATGTCCTGGGGCGATTTTTGGATTAGCTCGGCCAGTTCCCCGGTGAGTAGCCCCATTTGGGTGGTGATATTGCCCTCTAGGCCAGCCACAATTTGGTCAGCATACTTAGGATCCAGCCCTTCCCTTTGTAGCAAAGCCTTGAGCTGCTTGTAACTTATCATGCCAGGTAAAATGCTGGGGAAAATATGCAAGAAAATGGTTTTCAGACAATCCTGGGTACATGCTTTGACCTCCAACAGTTGTTCCCAAGGGCTTTCAGCTTGTTGGATTCTTTTTTCCAATGCTGCGGGATATTGCCGGATAAAAGCTTCCACCGTATCCCGGCCTTGTCCTTGCCCAGCACGGCGATAGTTTCTCCAGGTTTGGCGCAACAAGGGTAGAAGGAAATGGCTTAAAAATTCCCTGGTTTGGGGGCCGGGCCAGCGCAAAGGTAGATGATTTTCTTGCAGATAGGCGGCCAAGCCCTGGGCCATTTGTTGGTCCATGTTGCTCAAGACTGCCAAAAGCTTTTGGCGCAAGGGCAGTTGGAGCAGCGCAGTATAATCAAGGTATAATCTCCCCCCTGCCTGATGGAGCAAGTCCGAACGATTGGTTTTAGGGTTTTGACCGTAAAAGAAAATATGAGCGAGAAAATCAAGGCCTAAAGGTTTGATGGGATCAGTCATCACCTGAATATGGTTAAAAGAAAGAAATACATGTTTTTTGTTATCTTTTACGGTTTTTACCTTGGGATACAGAGATGTGATGGGCCTTGCTTGCACCACATACAAAGCGCCTTGGGCATCCATACACCATTCAATATCCTGGGGATAGCCGAACAAGTCTTCGGTTTTTTGACACAAGCGGCAAAGCACCAGGATGGCTTCCGAAGAAAGTACCTGTTTTTTTTGTTGCGCCGGGGCCAGGGGTCTGGTTTGGGTGCCTCCGGAGGGTAAAGCGTAAATACCTATTTCTTTTAAGGCCACTTCTTTTTTGACCAAACACCGCTTGCTTTTGCTATATTGATACAAGTCAGGGGTAATGAGACCTGCCACCAAAGCTTCCCCCAGGCCAAACCCGGCATTGATGCTGATGCAATCCCAATTGTTGCGCAACGGGTCTGCGGTAAAGGCAATGCCGGATTTTTCCGCAGCAATCATGCTTTGGATGATCACAGCCATCCAAACCTTTTCCTCAGGAATGCGATTTTTTTTGCGGTATCGGACAGCCCGCTCATTATAAAGAGAAGCCCAACATTGTTGGATGCTGGTCAAAATGCCTTCTTCCCCATGACAATTGAGATATGTGTCTTGTTGTCCAGCAAAGGACAAGCCCGGCAAATCCTCTGTGGTGGCGCTGGACCGCACGGCGTAAAATCCTTGCCTATCAATCTGTCCCAAGGTTTGGATGATTTCATCCCTGAGGCTTGGGGGAAACTCTTGCTGGATGATAAATTGGCGAATGGTTTGAGCCGTATCTTGGATGTTTTGGCCCTCTTCTTCTCCTAAAGCCTCCAATTGTTGCAAAAAGCCTTCTTTTCGCAAAGCCAGGCCCATGGACTGTTGATAGGCCAGGGTGGTAAGACAAAACCCCGGGGGTACAGGGATGTTCTGTTGGGTCAGTTGTCCCAGGTTCACTCCTTTGCCCCCCACGGGCAGTGAATCATTGGTAATGTCTTTTAAAAATACAATGTTTTGACTCATGATTTCCTCCCCTTGGTTCTGGTGTAACATACTATAAATCCCTCTCACAGCTGTTAATTGGTATGAGTTTTCATCGTAAAATCATAATGAATGAAAAGTACCTGGTATAGGTTAGAATGCCATGATTATCATGGCAGGTATACCATGAAGGTATTGGCAAGTATATGATGTTTCGTATGATGATTATGCCTAGTATAATACAAAACCAACCCATGGCAAACACTGGATGTCCCAATCAGCCCCATAAAGGAACGAAGGGGCAAAAAAAGTCCCTGAATTGTTCTTTAGGTTGGGGTAGAAAACCATACATGCTAGATAACAAAGGAATAGTGGCCCTTTTATGGGCAGTTGCTTTCACAAAAGGGAAAGACGCCTATAATGACTTGAACAGAGTAATTCATATGCTGTCTTGCATGGTTGGCGTTATTTATTTTAATTTGCTTTGATGTCTTGTAATGGGGGAGGCCTTTGGTGACTGGGGAAAGGGGAAAACAGATAGACTTTGCCAGAGGGATTCGTTACAATAATAAAGAGGAAGAAAAGGAAAAATACTGGGCAGGATCAAGGATGGGTAGAAGTGTACCAAAAAAGCAGATATTTGCAATAAGGAGGCCCCATGGACAAGGATGGTTTGATTGATGAACTGGGAGAGATTATTTATGTCAGTGATCTAGAAACCTATGACTTGCTTTTTGCCAATGCTTATTGTAAGAGCATGATGAAATCACCGGATTACCAGGGGCATAAATGCTATGAAATGTTGCAAGACAGAAACGAGCCCTGTGAATTTTGTACCAATCCATTGCTTACTTATGATGCTTTTTATGTATGGGAATACACCAACCCCATGATGGGGCAACGGCACTTTTTGCTGAAGGATAAATTGATCCATTGGAAGGGCAAGCCTGCACGTTTGGAAATTGCCGTGGATATCACGGAGCAAGAAAATGTAAGCCAGCAGGTACAGCAAAAATTGAAAAACGAGCGTACCTTAGTGGCCTGCATTCGAGCCCTCACAGAAGCCCAAAGCCTTGATGAAGCCATACAAGCAGTACTTTCTAATATTGGAGAATTTTATCAGGCAGAGCGGGCCTATATCTTAGAGATGAATGATACCCTTACTATGGGTAGCAATACCTATGAATGGTGTGCCCCAGGGGTAAGCCCGCAAATCCATTATCTCCAAGAAGTGGAGCTTGCCATGATTCCCTTTTGGCAACAAGCCATTCAAAAACAAAGTTTGATAACCATTCAAGATGTGGAAGCCTTGCGGGATGATTTTCCCACTGAATATGGCCGCATGCAACAGCAAGGCATCCATGGTTTGATTGCTGCTCCCTTTTTGCTTGGGGAAAAGAGCCTTGGCTATATTGGGGTGGACAATCCCTCCTATCATGCTGAAGACCCTTCTTTGTTGCAATCCCTATCCTATTTTGTGATCAATGAAATGAAGCAACGCCGTTTGCAGGAAGAACTGGAATACCAGAACAGCCATGATGTGCTAACCGGGTTATGCAACCGCTTACAATATCATAAATACCTTAGCACCATCCATACCCAGGCCCTGGCCTCCCTGGGGGTGGTGTTTTGCGATATCAACGGGCTGAAGCAAATCAATGACACCCAGGGCCATGGTTATGGGGATCAGGTCATTGTCCGCACAGCGGATATCCTGCAAAGGAGTTTTGTATCCCATAAAGTATACCGGCTCAGTGGGGATGAATTCGTGGTATTTTGCGAAAATGTATCCCAGGATATATTTCAACAAATGGTTGAAAAAGCCCAGCATAAATTTGCTGGGGAGCAGAACAATGGTATTTCCATGGGGGTAGTGTGGTCGGATAAGGAGATTGATTTGCCTTTATTCATCCGGCAGGCGGATGAACAGATGTATCATAAAAAACAATGCTATTATCAACAACATCCCCGTCAGCAGTTGTAGCGCCACGGCAAAGGATAAAATGAAGGAGAAAAAGGATAGTTTAGCAAAATTCATTCTTATCTTTTGGAAATTGACTTACAGAACATAGTAGAAAGTGTTTCAAATACATCGTATTGCAATGAAGCTAAGTCCAGCTTTTCCATAGCATGTGGTTGATTGCAGTGAAGACTGCAGGGATTGCACGCTATTTTTGTGTCAAGGGAGTTAGCCGGCGTTTTGCTTGATAACCAGGGGCTTTGGGGGGCATCCTTTTCCTGGGAAACCGAGGGAATGATAGCCCACTGTTTATTGCTTTTATGGGTATGCCCAGGGCCTTGTTTTGAGCCCAGGGCTTTAAAGCAATAGAGAATCAACGGATATCTCCAAGCAGGGTCCAAGGAGGTAAGGGTGGACAGATATAAAATTTATGATATGCTTTAGAAAAAGAAGGATTGCTAGGGGGCAGATGCATGATTATCAAAGCCATTGTTGAAAATACCTCAAATCGCCAGGATCTAGCCTGGGAACACGGGTTGAGTCTTTACATTGAAACCCAAAAACATAAGCTTTTATTTGATACAGGGGCCAGTGCTTTGTTTGCACAAAACGCCGCCAAACTGGATATAGATTTAGCAGCCATTGATACGGTGATCCTATCCCATGGTCATTATGATCACGGAGGGGGTTTGGCAACATTTTTAAAATACAATAGCAAAGCAAAGATTTATTTGCACCAACATGCCTTTGGTCCTTATTATTCCCAGAAATCCAACGGGGAAAAAGGGTATATTGGTTTAGATGAAACATTACTTCCCAACGAGCGTTTTGTATTTGTGCAAGATGAATGGGTGCTTGATGAAGAGCTAACCCTGTTTTCCGGGGTGAAGGGCCATGAGCTCCAGCCCTCAGGAAATCGGACTTTGCTGAAGAAAATGGGCCATGATTTTGGGCCTGATGATTTTGCCCATGAGCAGAATTTAATCATCAGGGAAAATGGCAAAACAACTCTTATTGTGGGATGTGCCCACAAGGGCATTGTAAATATTCTAAAGCATTTTTCAGCTCTTTATACAGATATTCCCCACTGTGTGGTGGGCGGGTTTCATCTGTACAATTGTATTACGGATGAGACTGAAGATGCCGCCATTATCAAGCAAATTGCCCAATTTCTTTTGACCATTGATACCACATATTATACCTGCCATTGCACAGGCATGGTGGCCTATGAGCAGCTGAAAACAATCATGAAAGAAAAAATCCAATATTTGGCGACAGGAGAACAGATTCTTTTATAAACAATCTCTATGGTATCAACA
>CATZDY010000030.1 GCA_958417755.1 uncultured Peptococcaceae bacterium | reverse complement strand
GTGGACTTAACAGGTCCCAATGTCACTGCGCAAGAGGTTGTGGATCAAATAAAGAAATGGGTGCTGTTATACAAAGGATCCATGCAGCATACCACAGGAGAGGGAAATCAGAATTTTTGTATCAAAATACCTATTGATAATGGAAATGAATTTTTAGCCCTAATAGAGGGATTGGCAAACACAACAAAGGCAGAAAACAAGAGAGATGTTGCAGTATATGATACAGGGGATATGACAGTACAGAAAGATGAAATGCCCCAGGAAGGTTGGGAAATGGTTTTGATTCAAGTATATGTGTATGAAGAATAAATGCTAAGTATGGCAGCATTTGTCTTGTCATGGCGAAAATTAGGCGTTACAATGAAAATGATATACCCTTTTAACACATGATTGTGTGTTGTACAGGCTATAATAGCTATGAAAGGAGGTCAGATCATGCGCGAAAAGGTGCAGGCTGCCTTGGATAAAATCCGTCCAGTGTTGCAACGCGACGGCGGTGATGTCGAATTGGTGGATGTGACGGATGGTGTTGTCAAGGTTAAGTTAAAAGGAGCATGCGGCGGTTGCCCCATGTCCACCATGACTCTTAAAAATGGTATTGAAAGAGCAATCAAACAAGAAATTCCTGAAATAAAAGAAGTTGTGCAAGCATAAAGAGTAAGGGAAAGGGCTTTCCAGGCTTAAGGAAAGCCCTTTTTTGCTTAGCATTAGGTTTTCTAATAGGCTGTAAATTGGTATAAAAAAAGCCATAGCAACAATTATTATATCATGTTTGCTATGGCTTTTTATTGTTTGACAGATTGTTGAAAGCAGTACAACCATGAATTCTTATAGAAAGTAAAGCAAATCATACTTTAGGAAATCACAATGGCCTTTTGAGGGCCAGACAAATGATTTACGATTTCTAACATATTGCTTACCGTGCCCACCGCAAGCTTTTCCTTTAATTTATAATAATCAAGGCAAGTACCACAGGACAGAATAGCAGTTCCTTTTTGTTGTAAGTCCAACAGTTTTTCCAATACCATAGAGCCTTCACAAGATAAATAAACCCCACTGTTCAAAAAGATTAAGGTTTTAGGGGGGCTGGTTTCACAAAGGGTGGTAAAAAAGCTTTTCATTAGGGTAAGGCCCAAATCCGGTGAACCTTGTCCAAAACTATTACTGGCAATACAATATACCATTTTATCTTCCACCATGGTTTGGATACAAAGATTAGGAGTTAAGTTATTTTGGTTTTTAGGAATCATATCTTTGTTTTTTGTAATGGTAATATAATAATCATTTCCCTGTTCTGCAATGCTGCAAGAACAGCCTGCATTTCGGACGAACTGAGAGACATTCTCCTTTGCGATTTCATTATCCACAATGGTGGTAAAGGTACCTGTTTCCATGGCATCAAGCCTTTTTTTCGTAACAACCACTGGTTGGGGGCAGGTCATACCCCGGCAATCGAGTTTTGTTTCGTTCATTTTATGATTGCTCCTATCTTAATGCATTCTGTTTGCAGAATTTTCTTGGAGAGAATAATTTTTATAAGCATGCAAATAACGAAGAACACTTTAAATCATGAATCAAATACTTTGGTGATTTAACTTAAAAGGTTTTGATTTGCGCAAATGATTTATTGTGTTTTTGATATGACCCGTGTAATGTACGCAAACGTATTTATAGGATCTCTACAGGCATTGTTCCTACTTCTTTTGCAAATCCAATGATTGCGGCAGGAACCTTATGCTGTTTCAGTTCCTCTAATAGCAGATTTTGTTTTTCAGGTGAAACGGCAATCAATAAACCTCCAGAAGTTTGGGGATCGTACAGAAGTGCAAGGGTTTCCGGCGATAGATGGTGCTGTTGTACACGGTTTTCACAATAACTTTTATTATGATAGGTTCCAGCGGGAATCAACCCCATGGCTGCCAATTCTTTGGCTCCTGGTAAAATCGGTATTTGCTGCGCATAAAAACGCAATGTTACCTTGCTAGCCAAAGCCATTTCCACTGCATGGCCGATTAAGCCAAAACCTGTGATATCCGTGCATCCTTGGACACTTATTTTTATCATGGATTCTGCTGCTTTTTGATTTAAAGTACACATGGTTTGCAGGGCTTCCTGGGCCACTGCAAGGGGCGCCATTTCCGCCTTAATGGCAGTGTTGATAATACCAGTGCCCAAGGGTTTTGTTAAAATCAAAACATCTCCAGGTTTTACACCTGCATTGCTGATAATCTTTTGTGGATGCACCAAACCTGTCACAGCTAGACCATATTTCGGTTCATCGTCTTGAATTGTATGCCCACCAGCAATGATAGCACCAGCTTCTTGCACCATTTCCGCCCCGCCTTTCAAGATATTGGTGAGAATATTTGGCTCAAGGCAATTGGGGAAGCAAACGATGTTTAAGGCTAATAAAGGCTTTCCTCCCATGGCATAAACATCGCTTAAAGCATTTGCTGCTGCAATTTGTCCAAATTGATAGGGATCATCCACCACTGGGGTAAAAAAATCCACGGTTTGAATTAAGGCAGTTTGTTCATCCAATTGATATACAGCTGCATCATCGGATGTATCTAATCCCACCAACAAGTGGGGATCATGACACTGGGGGAGGTGCCGCAAAACCTGCGACAGAGTGGCTGGAGCCACTTTAGCTGCTCATCCCGCCGTTTTGGTTAAGCTTGTCAATTTCACTGTATCCAAGAAAACACCCCCTATTTCTCTCTTCTATCATACCATGATTTTTCCAATCCATTCTGTTTTGTTTCTATAACAATAAAATTTGTGAATTGATTATCATTGATTCATAAAAAAATCAAATGATGAAAATCCCATGGTTCAGTAGGTCATGATTTATCCTTTGCCATCATATAGTTTGTCAGGGGGGATAGCATGGCCTGGAAGGACTTTAAAATGAAAATAAAAAGAGAAATGTCTGATATATTGGAAATTCCCAGTGATGTATTAATGGATTTGCCTAAAATTATCCTGTTAGGCGATGTACAAGTGTTCATTGAAAACCACAGAGGAATTGTGGAATATTCGTCAGATAGGGTACGGATACATGTCAAAGAATATGAAGTGGTCATTACAGGGGAAAATTTGCGTTTAAAAAATGTATTTACCGATGAGATTCAAGTGGAGGGAAAAATTAACGGGGTACAATTGAAGTAATTTTTGGATGAAAGCATTGCATTATGATGACGAAGGATGGTTGGCAATGTTTATTTTTAAATTTTTATCTTTTTTAACAGGAACAGTGCAATTGTTGGTATCTGGGCATGGTTTAGAAAAGTTTATCAATATGGCCACTGGACGGGGTATTTTGTTATGGGATATTCAACGGCTGGATGAAAACAAAATCTTGATTTCCGTTCGTCTGAGTGCTGTACATCCATTACGTCATATTGCCAGAAGCACGGGCTGTAAATTTCATTGTCAAGATAGAAAAGGGCTTCCTTTTTTATGGCTAAAAATATGTCGGCGAAAATCGTTGTTAATTGGAGCAGCTATTTTTTTCATTGGTTTGTATCTACTCAGTTCATTGGTTTGGTCAGTGGAAGTGCAGGGAAATAAAGAAGTTAGTAAACAGCAAATTTTACAAACAGCTGAAACAGCTGGATTGAAAAAATGGATATTCATGTGGACCATAGAACCCACTGAAATTGAAACAGCTATTCAAGACAAGATAGATACCCTATCATGGGTTGGTGTTGTTAAAAAAGGAACAAAAGTGATGATTCAGGTGGCAGAAAAAGTATCCCCTCCTGAGCAAGATGAACATCCAGCTCATATTGTGGCCACCAAATCGGGTCTTGTGAAAGAAGTTTTGGTGCTATCAGGCAATCCCTTGGTCCAGGAAGGGGATACAGTTACGCCTGGTCAAATTTTAATTTCTGGGATCATTCTACCTCCTAAGCTACCGTTGGAACAGGAGCAAATTCCTGAGGATGAGAACCAAGAGAAAATGATGGAGGGAGAAAAAACCATTGTACATGCCAAGGGTTTGGTGCGGGCCAGGGTGTGGTATGAAGGATATGGAGAGGCCTTGTTACATGAAGAAGGAATTCGTTCTACTGGGGAATATATTTCCAGGGTTTGTATGAAAATTGGGGACAAGGAGATAATGCTAAAAGGGCCTAAGACCATTCCCGCTGGGTATGAGCAGCAGGAACGACAGGTGAAAAAGCCTTTGCAATGGAGGAATCTAGCTGCTCCCGTCGAACTGATAACTGAAAAATATTTAAGAATGGAAAATTTTACTGAGGACAGAACCTTGGCCCAGGCAAAGTCTTTGGCTAAAGAAAGAGCTATGCAAGAGATTGCTCAAAAAATGCCGAAGAATGCCCAGGTACTGGTCCAAGAGGATAAAGATTTGCAAGTAAAGAATGCCGAGGGTTTGGTAAGAATAAAAGTTTTTGTGGAGGCATTGGAGGAAATAGGTAAAGAAAAAAAGTTTGAGCCGAATGAGGCTGGATATTAGCAGGGGGAAAGAAGAATAAAAATATTTCTAATAAAGAGGTAGTTTTGATTGGTAGAACAAACTGAAAGCAGGATTGTATTGAATGATCCCAGTGCTGTGGCTGCTATTTTTGGTAGTCATGACGAGAATTTATCTTTGATTGAAGAGGCTTTGCATATTCGGGTGGTGGTACGGGGAGAACAATTGATTTTTTATGGAGCAAAGGAACAAATTGCAATTGCTGAAGAAGTATTTCAGCAATTGCAAACCTTTTACCAAGCAGGCAATGGTCTTAGCCGTCGTGAAATACAATATGTTTTGGAATTGGTATCCTCAGGTATACATGGATCTTTGTCCAGCATTGCCCAAGAGGTTATTTTTACAACCCCCCGGGGTAAACAAATAAAACCCAAAACCTTAAATCAGCAAAGATATGTGGAGTCAGTAAAAAAGCGCGACATTGTTTTTGCCATTGGGCCTGCTGGAACTGGTAAAACCTATTTGGCAGTGGTCATGGCTGTAAAGGCCTTGCGGGCCAAAGAAGTACAACGTTTGGTATTGACACGTCCTGCTGTGGAAGCTGGTGAAAAGTTGGGTTTTTTACCAGGAGACTTGCAGGATAAAGTGGATCCATATTTACGTCCATTGTATGACGGACTTTATGATACCTTGGGTGGGGAAAATACCCAAAAGTATATTGAGCGTAATATCATTGAAATTGTCCCTTTGGCGTATATGCGGGGACGTACATTGGAGGATGCCTTTGTTATCTTGGATGAGGCGCAAAATACCACAGTGGAACAAATGAAAATGTTTTTAACCCGCTTGGGTTTTGGTTCTAAAGCAGTTATTACTGGGGATATTACCCAGGTGGATTTACCCCCAGGCCAAGTTTCTGGTTTGGTTCATGCCCAAAAGATTTTACCAGCCATTCAAGGAATAGATTTTCAATACTTAACCACTGTTGATGTGGTTCGTCATCCGTTGGTGCGGGAAATTATAAAAGCTTATGAGCAGGAAGGAAAAGATACCCAACGAGGGATGAAGGTATGATGTCATTAAAAACAATAGGCAAAACCATGATTGCTTGGCTAGTAAAAGCAGCAAAACAACGCAATGTTCGAAGGGGCTTTGCAGGAGGAATATTTTTTCTTCTGTTTACTTTGATTATTTCCCTTTCCTTTATGCCCCAACAAGTGGATTTGAAATTGGGTGAAGTATCGAAGGAAGATGTGTATGCTCCTAAGGATCTTACTTTTGAGGATACATGGAGAACAGAGGAAAAGAGACAACAAGCAGCAACCGCAGTGGACAAGCAAGCAGCCTATGAAATCAATGATCAAACCAGTTCTGCCATTTGTCAAGATATCGCAACATTATTGGATTCCATTCGGGCCATTCAGCAAAAGGAAAATATGGATGCTGGGGAAAAAGAAGATCGCATCAAAAGTCTTTTGCCTTTTGCTTTATCCCGGTCAGATTTATCTGTATTGGCAACCACAGAAGATGATTCTTTATCCCGTTTGGAACAAGAATTGAATAAAAGTATTACTGTAACCATGGAAAGGGGTATTACCCAGGAGGATTTAGAACAGAGTAAAGTTGAAATTTCGGCAGTGATTGAAAATATGGGCTTGGACAAAGCTTATGTGAATGTGGGACAAGGGTTAGTCAATTATTATGTGCAACCCAATATGGTATTTTATGAAGCAAGGTATAAAGATTTACAAAAGGCAGCCAGGGATTCCGTAGAGCCTGTTATGATTCAAATCAGGCAAGGTGAAAAGATCATTGGCATTGGAGAAGTAGCCACTGAGGAACATATGAAGAAATTAGAGGCCTTGGGGTTAACCAAGTCATTGGCTTCTTGGCAAGGTGTTTTGGGTAGTGCTTTATTGGTAGCTGTGATGATGATACTTATTTTGCTTTATATATACCAACAAAACCAAGAAATCTATCAACATGCAGGATATTTATATTTATTGGGTCTTGTTGTATTATTCGTCATGGTGATTGCCAAGGGGATTTTATCCATCAATTTTACCATGTGGCCTCAGCTTACCACAATGACGGGGTATTTGGTGCCTTTGTCTGCCGCAGGAATGCTGATAGCGATTTTATTGGATTCCCGATTAGCCATATTGGTGGTGGCAGTGCTTAGCTTTTTGTTGGCATTTACTTCTGGAAACCGTTTGGAATTTGGTTTAGTAGGTTTTGTAGGCGGATTTGCGGGCATTTTTAGTGTTAGTCAATTAAAGCAAAAGAGAGATTTGGTACGAGCAGGAATTTATACAGGAATTGCTACGATTATGATTATTTTAATTATGGGGGTTATTGCTGGCATATCCTTACCATTGATAGTGGTATCAGCTCTTTTGTTAGGAATTAGCAATGGTTTTATTTCTTCTGTATTAACCATTGGCGCTTTGCCCTATTTGGAAAGTACTTTTAGCATTACTTCTTCTGTGAAATTATTAGAGTTATCGCAACCTAGTAGCCCTTTGTTAAAAAGATTAATGACAGAAGCCCCTGGGACATATCATCATAGCATTTTGGTGGCTAATTTAGCGGAAGCTGCCACAGAAGAAGTGGGGGGGGCAAGTTTATTGGCCCGGGTTGGGGCGTACTATCATGACATAGGTAAGATGAAAAGACCTTATTTTTTCATTGAAAATCAGATAACTTCTGACAATCCCCATGATAAAATTGCTCCCAGTTTAAGTACATTGATTCTTATTTCCCATGTGAAAGATGGACTGGAGCTGGCCCGGGAGTATGATTTACCCCCTATCATTCAAGATATCATTGCCCAGCATCATGGCGTTAGTTTGGTAGGCTTTTTTTATCATAAAGCTGTGGAAGCCAATGGGGTGGAACATGTGAATGAAGATGAATTCAGGTATGAAGGGCCTAAACCCCAAACCAAAGAGGCAGCCATTGTGATGCTGGCTGATACTGTGGAAGCAGCGGTTCGATCCTTGCAAACTCGCAATCACGGGCGGATTGAAAGTATGGTTCGAAAATTAATCCGGGAGAAGCTATTGGATGGACAATTGGATGAATGTGATCTTACCTTAAAGGATTTGGATACAATTACCAATTCCTTTTTGAAAATATTAAGTGGCATGTTTCATGCCCGTACGGAGTATCCAGAGATAGCAACAGAGATGGAGAGGAGAAAGTTACGCGATGCCAGTTCTCGTAAGCAACTTACAGAAAAAAGTACCAGTTGATGATGTTTTGGAACAAATGGTGGAAAAGGTGGCTCTCACTGTACTTGCACAGGAAGGTGTACATGAAGAGAGTGAGATAAGCATCGTGTTTGTAGATAATGCATACATACAGCAATTGAATTTATCTTATCGTGAGATGGATGCGCCTACAGATGTACTTTCCTTTGCCTTAGAAGAGGGGGAACCTTTGTTGGATGGCGGAGAGGAAAGAATGTTGGGTGATGTGGTGATATCCTTAGAAAAAGCCGTGGAGCAAGGGGAGGCCTATGGGCATGGAAATTTGCGAGAAGTGGCTTATTTAACAGCCCATGGGGTACTGCATCTGTTGGGATATGACCATGCCTCAGAGGAAGAACAACAAGCAATGCGCCAAAAAGAGGAAGCAGCTTTGTCCTGTCTGGGTTTGGGACGGTGAATCCATTGTCTAAAAGGGATTTTTTATTGAACCGAAAACGTTTTTGTAAAAGTTTTGGTTATGCCTTAAAAGGCATTGGTTATACTGTAAAGACCCAGCCTAATATGCGGTTTCATGTGGTTATCACTATTTTGGTTTTGGCCATGGCTTGGGGTTTTCAAATAAAATCAGGTGAAATGGCTTTGTTGTTGTTTGCCATTGCCTTGGTTTGGGTGGCTGAATTGTGTAATACAGCCTTGGAAGCAACGGTGGATGTCACTGTAAAAGGGCGGCATCCCTTGGCTGGTGCAGCCAAAGATGCTGCGGCAGGGGCCGTATTGGTGGCTGCTTTGGTGGCTGTGTGTATTGGAATATTGGTTTTTCTCCCTTATTGGAGGCAACTGATTTTAGGATAGGAACGGAGTGTTTTTGTTGAAAGCATTGGTAAAGGCTGCTTTAGAAGCAAGGCAATATGCCTATGCTCCTTATTCAACATTACGGGTGGGCGCAGCTTTGTTGGGGGAAAATGGTGTAGTGTATACTGGCTGTAATGTAGAGAATGCTTCCTATGGACTTACTTGCTGTGCTGAGCGTGTAGCCTTGTTTAAAGCTGTAAGTACAGGGGTAAAATCTTTTACAGCCATTGCTATAGCCTCTGATAGTAACAAACATATTAGCCCTTGTGGGGCTTGTCGTCAGGTATTGGCTGAATTTGGCCCAAATATTATGGTGTATATGGCAAATCAAAGGGGAGACTGGGTGGAAAAGACAATGGCAGAACTTCTACCTGTAGGATTTCACTTGACCTCTGCCAAAGGAAAAGGAGCGAGTTGTGATGGCTGAGTTTAAATCAGGATTTGCCACGCTGATTGGACGTCCTAATGTAGGAAAATCAACTTTGCTAAACTGTTTGGTTGGGCAAAAGATTGCCATTGTCTCGGATAAGCCTCAAACCACTAGACATAAAATTAATTGCATTATTACAAAGCAGGATGCGCAATTGATAGTATTGGATACGCCAGGAATTCATAAACCTAAACATCGCTTGGGGGAACAAATGGTGGAAGTTGCTCTCAATACATTGCAAGAAGTTGATTTGGTTCTTTTTATGGTAGAAGCAGTGGAACCTGGAGCTGGTGACACCTATATTTTACAACAGCTGAAACAAGTAAAAACCCCGGTTATTTTGGTGATGAATAAAATTGATCGCCTGGCTAAGGAAGAATTATTGCCTTTGATTCAACAGTACAGTCAATGGCATGATTTTAGTGAAATTATCCCTGTATCAGCCCTTGCTGGAGAGAATGTGGATAGATTGTTGCAAGTGGTGGTGAATTATTTACCCGTTGGGCCTCAATATTATCCCCCTGATATGATTACTGACCGACCGGAACGTTTTATTATGGCTGAATTGATTCGGGAAAAGACCCTGCGTTATACTGCCCAAGAGGTTCCCCATGCTGTGGCAGTGGTGGTGGAAGATGTGGCAGAAAAGTCCAATGGTTTGGTGGTGATACGGGCTGTGATTTATACTGAGCGTGATTCCCAAAAAGCCATTTTGATCGGCAAAGGAGGGTCTATGATTAAAAAAATAGGTCAGCAGGCTCGGGAAGAGATGGAGGCTTTATTGGGTTCTAAAATATTTTTAGAGCTTCGAGTCAAGGTTGTGAGTGATTGGCGCAATAAGGATGCTTTGATTCATCGTTTTGGTTATGGGAGCCAACAATAAATAAGCTTATCAGAAGAGTATTTGCATCTTCCAGTCTTTTTGGCAACTCGGATATCCTTAAAGACTGGTTTTTATTTTATCCTTAAATAAATGTAAGCTGATGCTAAATTTATTTAAGGAATGGGTAAACTTTAGGGAAGAATTGACTTGCTGGAACAAAGGATATAGGATATACAATGTATATAATTTACCGCATTCATGAATTAAAAAACATCGATAGTGTGGATAAGTTTATAAAAAAGATTGAATTATAAAATTCGGGGGGTGAGCCCGATGATTAAAACGTATTTTTTTGATGCAAAGCAAAATAGCATTTTGCATGATGTAGAATTGACCCCAAAAGGACTTTCCTATCATGATGAAAACCTGCTTTGGGTTGATTTGTTTGATTTTACAGAAGAGGAAGTCATTGAAGTGGCAGATGCTTTTGATTTTCACAGCTTAACTGTGGAGGACTGTACCCATTACAGCCCTAGGGCTAAAGTGGATAATTATGATGATTATTATTTTTTTGTGTTGCATGCTTTGCGTTATGAAGAAGAAAAAGATGTGGAAATATCTTTGGAACAATTGAATGTATATTTAGGCAAAAATTTTGTGGTCACATTGCATCGACGTACATTGCCTACTTTGGGACGCATCGCCAGAGAATGCTTGGACAACCGGTTGGAAATGATGCGAAAAGGAACAGATTTTTTCTTATATTCTCTGATTGACGGCATTACAGATATGTATTTTCCCGTTGTGGAACGGATTGATCAACGGATAGAAGATTTAGAAGATGATTTGTATGAACAGCCTACTAAGGAAGTAACAGAAGAGATTTTGGATTTAAAGAAAACAATTCTTTCCATGCGTAGGGCTATTTTGTCACAAAAGAAAATTTTTACCAGTGTCAATGGGAATTATTCCTTCCATGTGGAGGAAGAGAATAAACCCTATTATTTGGATTTATTGGACCATATTGAACGAATCATTGATTCCATTGAGGGATTTTCAACATTGGTAGAGGGTGCTCTGGCTACATATTACTCTGTTATTAGTGCCAGAACCAATGAAACCATGCGAATATTAACAGTTATATCCACTATATTTATGCCTTTGACCTTTGTTACTGGATTTTTTGGGATGAATGTACCTTTGCCTGCTCAGGATTCCATTGTTTCTACGTTGATGATTACTGTTGGTTTATTAGGCGTTTCTCTGTATATGTATATGATTTTTAGGATGAATAAGTGGCTATAAAGAAAGAATTGTTGTAGAAAAAGGGATTGATGATGCAAGTATATCAAGATGAAGCTTTTATTCTTAAATCTATTACCATGCGAGAAGCAGATAGGGTATTAACCCTATTGTCCCGAGACCAGGGAAAATATAAAGTAGTGGCCCATGGGGTGGATAAGCCTTCAAGCCGTAAAAGAGGTGCCTTGCAACCCTTTACATATTCAAAATTATTGGTGCGTAAAGGACGAACATTGCATACTGTGGAACAATGTGAAGGTATATATTTTTTTTCACAAATAAAGGAAAGCCTGGAGGGATTATCCTATGCAGCGTATTTTGCAGAATTGGTAGATGCCATACTGCCGGAATGGGAGTCTATACCGGGTATTTTGTCTTTGTTATTGGAAACGTTAAAACAATGGCAAGATGATGTGGCCTATCATATAGTCAGGGCTTTTGAATTGAAATTGCTCTGTTTAACTGGATATTGCCCACATTTGAATGGTTGTGTTTTATGTGGAAAACAAGAGCTTGCCCCAAGGATGCTTTTTATCCCTGCCCTGGGAGGACTGGTTTGTGAAGCCTGTGGAAAAGAACAAGAACAAATTTCTTTTGTTTCCTTAAGTCAAGGCTCTGTAGCAATCCTAAGGTTATTGTTACATTGGCCCATGGATCGTTTCGTCCGCTTAAAAATTGATGAAAAAAAGAAAAAAGAGATACAGATGGCTTTGCGAGGTTTTTTGCAGTATTATTTGGAGTCAAATTTAAAAACAACCCGATTTTTGGATTGGTTGGAAAGAAAATTCTAAAATTTCTTTTATTACTTTACATAATAATTAACTCCTGGGGGCTAACTAATAAAAACACCACCAGGGGGTGCAGTACAATTGAATGAATTGGAAAAACTTGATGTTCTCAAATCCCGTTTGGGAATTGGCTACGCCCAAGCAAAGGAAGTATTAGATGCAGCAGAAGGTGATGTAATCAAAGCTTTGGTTGATTGGGAAATCAAAGGAATGTCAGGGCAGGAGTCAGGAGAAGCAGGGGCGCAAGATAAGAAAATCACTGATTATGTGCAAGAACGGAGCCAAGAATTGGTAGGGCAGCTAAAAGGGGCTTTACAAAAAACTCAAGGTTCCCGCATTAAAATAAAACATGGTGAAAAAACAGTATTAGAAATGCCCACACCAGTGGGTGCATTGGGGGTTTTAGGTGTTTTGGCCTCCAGTCAATTGGCAGTGTTAGGAGCTTTGGGTTCCTTGGTGGCCATGGCTCATAACTATACTTTGGAATTTGAGCCAGGGAAAAACAAAACGGATTCAGAGGCAAATCAAGACCAAGAATCCACTGCCAAGGAAGCCGCTGAGGGTATTTCTAGTCAAGAAAATGCAAATGAACAGTAAACAGCTTTTCTCTAAAAATGATTTTAGTAAAAACGGTGATTTAAAAATTATCTAAACTTTGCGCTAGTTTTCATTTTCATACAAAGATTTTACTGCACAATATTAAATTTTATGCTCATATTGGTTTGAAAAAGATTTCCACAGCTATCATGCAGCAAAGCTGTAGCATATTATGTTACAGCTTTGCTGTGCATGATAATAGCAAATGGGTATAAAAAATATATATGATATTGGGGATATACCAATTTTTTATCGATTCAGCAACAGATAATTTTTAATAACATGATGATTGGGTTTTAGAACAAGCAATCCAGTGCCTTTGTATTGACTATTGCTAAGGGTTATGATACATTACAAAAAACATAGTTTATGGTAAAAATCGCTATGATGGGAAAGAAACGCAAGGTTGCTTTTGGCAGAGAGCCGGGGAAGGTGGAAGCTCGGTAAAAGTATTGCGTTAGGGGTTCCGGAGCAGCAGGAGGAAAGCCTTGGTTGGTGAGTAAAACCTGGATAAAAAAAGTGGGCCAAAAAACAAGAGTAAAACTTTTGGTCAAACGGGGTGGAACCGCGGGATAGCTTCCCGTCCCCGGCAGGGTTGCCGGAGATGGGGAGCTTTTGGTGTCTCTTATGCTAGTTTTTATGTATGGCAATGGAAATTTGATAATGATTGAAAATGAAATGATAAGGAGGTTGACAAAGTGAATTTTCAAGAAATTATAATGACTCTAGATAATTTCTGGAGCAAACAGCGTTGTATTATTCAACAGCCTTATGATATGGAAAAAGGGGCTGGAACCATGAATCCGGCTACCTTTCTTCGGGCTTTGGGGCCTGAGCCTTGGCGAGTGGCCTATGTGGAGCCTTCCCGGAGGCCCACAGATGGACGTTATGGGGAAAATCCCAATCGATTGCAGCATTATTATCAATATCAGGTTATTTTAAAGCCTTCCCCAGATGATGTATTGGATGTATACCTTGAAAGCTTGCGGGCCATTGGCATTGATCCTGATGTGCATGATATTCGTTTTGTGGAAGACAATTGGGAGTCCCCTACCTTAGGCGCTTGGGGTTTGGGATGGGAAGTTTGGTTAGATGGAATGGAAGTAACCCAATTTACCTATTTCCAACAATGCGGTGGTTTGGATTGCCGGCCAGTTTGTGCGGAAATTACCTATGGTTTGGAGCGGTTGGCTATGTTTATTCAAGAGGTAAACAGCGTATTTGACATTGAATGGGTAGACGGAATTACCTATGGGGATGTGCATCATTTGGGGGAAGTGGAACATTCCACTTATAATTTTGAAGAAGCCAATACAGAGATGTTGTTTAAGATGTTTTATATGTTTGAAGAAGAGGCTTTGCGAATCGCAGACAAGGGATTGGTGCTGCCAGCTTATGACTATGTATTAAAGTGTTCCCATACCTTTAATTTATTAGATGCCAGGGGGGCTATTAGTGTTACGGAAAGAACAGGTTATATCCATCGGGTAAGGAATCTAGCCCGTACCTGCGCCATGGCTTATGCGAAACAAAGGGAAGAAATGGGCTATCCTTTGTTGAAGAAGGAGGTTTAACAATGAGCAGCTTTTTATTGGAAATTGGTGTGGAAGAATTACCAGCTCGTTTTATAGATCCTGCCTTGGAGCAAATGCAAGAGCTTACAAAAAATATGTTGCGTGAGCAAAGGATACAGTATCAAGAAGTAAAAAGTTATGGCACCCCCAGACGCCTAACCGTATTGGTTACTGATTTGGCTCCTGCCCAGGAACCTTTGTTGCGGGAAGTAAAAGGTCCAGCAGCAAAGGTGGCCTATAATGAGGCTGGAGAACTGACAAAAGCAGCCCAGGGGTTTGCCAAAAGCCAAGGGGTTGATGTAACGCAATTGGTCATTAAACCTGTTGGGCCAGTGGACTATGTTTTTGCCGTACAAAAAGATGCAGGGCGTCCTACAGAGGAGATTTTGCAAGAAATGTGTCCAGCTATCATCAATGGACTGCATTTTCCTAAACCCATGCGTTGGGGAAATTTATCTGTACGTTTTGCCCGGCCAGTGCGTTGGTTGGTGGCTTTATATGGGAATGAAATTATTGAATTTGAATATGCTGGACTTAAGCCCCAAAATATGAGTTTCGGACATCGCTTTCTCTGTAAAGAGCCTTTGTTGATTCAAGAGCCTGAAACCTATGTGGATACCATGGAGGCTGCCTATGTCATGGTAGATACGCAAAAACGGAAAAAAGTGATTTGGGAACAGGTTTGCGCAGTGGCCAAAGAAGAAGGCGGTTATGTGGAAGAAGATGAAGAGCTCTTACAAGAAGTAAGCAATTTGTTGGAATGGCCCACAGCTCTTTGTGGTAGTTTTGAAGAAAGCTTTTTGCGTTTGCCCAAAGAGGTGTTGGTGACTCCCATGCGGGAACATCAACGTTATTTCCCAGTGGTTGATTCCAGCGGCGCCTTGTTACCAAAATTTATTGCCGTAAAAAATGGTATTGCTACACATTTAGATATTATCCGTGCTGGCAATGAAAAGGTATTGCGGGCTAGACTTTCGGATGCTGCTTTTTTCTGGGATGAGGATTTGAAGGTTTCTTTGCATGAGCGAGTTGGGGAATTGCAAAAAATTGTTTGGCAAGAAAGTTTGGGTTCTGTTTATGAAAAAGTTGAACGGATTCAAAAACTTAGTCAATGGTTGGCCTTGAACTTAAAAGCTTCAGCAAAAGAACTGGAATGGACGAAGCGGGCCGCTTGGTTATGTAAAGCGGATTTGGTTACATCTATGGTATATGAATTTACTGAATTGCAGGGTATTATGGGCAGGGAATATGCTTTACGCAATGGGGAAGCTGAGGCAGTTGCTGAAGCTATTTTTGAACATTATCTTCCCCGTTTTGCGGGAGATATTTTACCCCAAAGCTTACCAGGAAGGGTATTAGCCTTGGCAGACAAAATGGATTCTCTTGTGGGTTGTTTTGGCATTGGCATTCAGCCTACAGGTTCACAGGATCCCTATGCTTTGCGCAGACAGGCTTTGGGTATTTGCCATATTGTGTTGGAAGGAAATTTGTCCCTTTCTCTCCAGGATTTTATAGCTTGTGCCTACCAAGGATACCAGAATTTAACCAAAACAAAAGAAGAAATTATCATAGCATTGCAGGAATTTTTTGGACAACGACTCCGGGGCATTTTAACGGATAAAGGATTTGGGTATGATACGGTGGAAGCTGTTTTAGGAGCAGGGCTGGATGATATATATAGTGTGGTACAAAGGGCTGAAGCTTTGGCTGCTTTCCGGGAAGAGGATTCTTTCCAAGGATTGCTCACTGCCTTTAACCGGGCCAATAATTTAGCAAAAGGATATACCGGAGATTTGACAGTTGATCCAGCTTTATTTGAGACCAAAGCAGAAGAAGCATTGTATACTACTCTGGTTCAGGGGGAAGAATTTGTTTCAAAACAACTATCTGTGAGAGATTATCAGGGGATTCTAAAAACATTGGAAACCCTGCAAAAGCCTGTGGATGAATTTTTTGAAACAGTGATGGTGATGGTAGATGATCCAAAGGTGCGGGATAATCGTCTTGCTTTATTAAAAAGAATAGCCATATTGGCAGCGCCAGTGGCTGATTTACGCAAAATTATGATGGCCTAAAAGGGATTGGTGTATTTTATTTAGGAAGAAGTGGAAATTATAGGCTAGACATATACGATAAAAAAGACATATAATAATGTGGGTTCATTGGTGACATTGGTAATTAGTATGACATAAATGCTCTAAGGGGCGATTGGTTTGGAATTGAGTAAACGGCAGGCGATTATTTTGGATATCGTCAAAGAAAATGGTCCCATTACCGGAGAGAAAATTGCCCATAAGCTTTCCCTTACCCGGGCGACTTTGCGTTCGGATATGGCAATTCTCACGATGTCCGGTCTGCTGGAAGCGAGGCCCAGGGTAGGGTATTATTACACAGGCAAAAAAAATAGCCAGTTGTTGGTGGATAAATTGCATCAAATCAATGTGGGAGATGTGAAATCTGTACCCATTGTGTTAACAGAAAATTGTTCTGTGTATGATGCCATTGTCACCATGTTCATTGAAGATGTTGGCACCCTGTTTGTGGTTAGGGAAGGTGGCTTTTTGGAAGGTGTTCTATCCCGTAAAGATTTGCTGAAAATTACCTTGGGAGGCCAAGATATACAGAAATTGCCGGTTGGTGTGGTGATGACCCGGATGCCCAATGTAATCACAGTGGAACCTGAGGAATCTGTTTTAACAGCTGCCAAAAAGATTATTGCTCACGAGATTGATGCTTTACCTGTGGTACGGGTGAAGGATAATGAAGGGATGGAAGTAATCGGTCGTTTGAGCAAGACCAACATTGCTAAGCTTTTTGTGGAATTGGGTGAAAGCAGCTAGGAGGGATACTATTACCAGCATATTTGCAGAAAAACCTATTATATATATAGTATCTGACTCCATCGGGGAAACAGCTGAATTGGTGGCAAGAGCCGCTGCCAGTCAATTTAATGGCGGTAAAATGGATATTCGCAAAATTCCCTATGTGAGTGATTCTTCTGAATTGGTGGAGATTGTGAAAGAAGCTGCAGAGTGTCAAGGGTTAATAGCCTATACTTTGGTGCAGCAAGATTTAAAAGACAGATTGGTGCAAGAATCCGCAAAATATAATCTGATTACTGTGGATATTTTGACACCTATGTTGGATGCATTGACTGTTTATATGGGGTATGAACCAAGGTTGGAACCCGGGTTGGTTCGACGGATGGATGAGGAATATTTTCGTAAAGTAGAAGCCATTGAGTTTGCAGTGAAATATGACGATGGCAAAGATCCCAGGGGTATCTTGACAGCTGATATCGTGGTGTTGGGCGTAAGCCGAACATCAAAAACGCCGTTGTGTATGTATTTGGCGCATAAGCAATTAAAAGCAGCCAATGTACCTTTGGTTCCAGAGGTAGCACCTCCGGAAGAGATTTTTCAATTGCCCAGGCATAAATTGGTGGGCCTTACCATAAAACCTACATTGTTGAATGAAATCCGGCGGGAGAGGTTAAAAAGTCTAGGTCTTACCTCTGATGCAGATTATGCCAGCATGGAAAGAATTTTAAAAGAACTTGATTATGCCGAGTCTATTATGAAAAAGGCCGGCTGCCATATCATAGATGTATCTAATAAAGCAGTGGAAGAAACAACCAGCCGGGTGCTGGAGATATACTACAGGGGGGTAAGAAATGCAAACTAAAAAATATGTATATCTTTTCAAAGAAGGCCGAGCAGATATGAAAAATTTGCTGGGAGGCAAAGGCGCCAATTTGGCGGAAATGACCAACATTGGTTTACCGGTGCCCCAAGGGCTCACCATAACCACAGATACTTGTAAAGAGTTTTATGTACAGGGCAGACAATTCCCTCCGGGGATGGAAGACCAAGTACGAGAAAAAATAAAAGTCCTGGAGGAAATATCTGGGAAGAAGTTTGGGGACAAAGAGAATCCTATGTTGGTCAGTGTGCGTTCCGGTGCACCTATTTCCATGCCTGGGATGATGGATACTGTTTTGAATCTAGGATTAAATGATGAAACAGTGCAGGGATTGGCCCAAGCAACCCAAAATCCCCGTTTTGCCATGGATTGTTATCGTCGTTTTCTCAATATGTTTGGAGATGTTGTATTAGATATTGAACATAGCAAATTTGAACTGATTTTGGATGAGCAAAAAAATAAACGCAATGTGCAATTTGACAATCAATTGGAAGCCCAAGATTGGGAAGAAGTTATTCAGGGATACAAAGCATTGATTGAACGGGAAACCAAAAAACCGTTCCCCCAAGATCCCATGGAACAATTGTTTATGGCCATTTATGCAGTATTCAATTCTTGGAATAATGATCGGGCCATAGTATACCGGAAAATTAATAAGATATCAGATGAATTAGGCACAGCTGTGAACGTGCAATTAATGGTTTATGGTAATATGGGGGATGACTGTGGCACAGGGGTGGCCTTTACACGGAATCCTTCCACTGGGGAAAATGTTTTATATGGAGAATATCTAGTGAATGCCCAAGGGGAAGACGTGGTGGCAGGTATTCGTACCCCTCAGCCCATTGCAGCTTTAAAAAATGATATGCCTGGAATCTATCAGCAATTTGAAGATACTTGCCAGCTGTTGGAAAAGCATTATCGAAATATGCAGGATATTGAATTTACCGTAGAGCGGGGCAAACTTTACATGTTGCAAACCCGTAGTGGTAAGCGTACAACCCAAGCAGCAGTAAAAATTGCAGTGGATATGGTGCATCAAGGCTTAATTAACAAAGAAGAAGCTATCACAAGAATTGAGCCATCCCAATTGGATCAATTGTTACACCGTAGGATTGATCCCAATGCAAAATTAGAGGTGATTGCCAAGGGGTTGCCGGCTTCCCCGGGTGCTGCTTCAGGGAAAGTTGTATTTGATGCTGACGAAGCTGAAAAATTAGGTAATGAGGGAGAAGTTCTGATATTGGTACGTACAGAAACCACGCCTGATGATATTCATGGGATTGTGGCAGCCCAAGGAATTCTTACTTCCCGGGGTGGAATGACCAGCCATGCTGCTGTGGTAGCCAGGGGCATGGGAAAACCTTGTGTGTGTGGTTGCGAATCTTTGCGCATTGATTATGCTGCTGGACAATTTACTGTGGGCCAATTGGTAGTAAAAAAAGGCGACATGATTTCCATTGATGGTTCCACCGGTCAAGTGATGTTAGACAAAGTGCCGATGATTGATCCAGAATTGTCTGGTGAATTTTTAGAATTGCTGGAATGGGCTGACGCGATCCGTACCTTGGGTGTGCGAGCCAATGCGGATAATCCGGAAGATGCCGCCAAGGCTCGGGAATTCGGAGCTGAGGGGATTGGTTTGACCCGAACAGAGCATATGTTTATGGCCCAAGACCGCTTGCCCATTGTGCAGGAAATGATTTTAGCTGAGACATTGGAAGAGCGCCAAGTTGCTTTGGATAAATTGTTACCCATGCAACAGGGAGATTTTTACGGCATTTTAAAAGCCATGGAAGGGCTGCCCGTAACCATTCGGCTTTTGGATCCTCCATTGCATGAATTTTTGCCCAATGCAGAAGAACTATCAGTGGAGATTACCAAGCTGCAGTTAACCGGTGGTGATGAAAAAGAAATTCGTGAAAAAGAAATGTTGTTGCATAAAGTAAGGGCTCTTTCGGAATTTAATCCCATGTTGGGACATCGGGGCTGTCGTCTGGGGATCAGTTTCCCTGAAGTCTATGCCATGCAGGCCAAGGCTATTTTCCAGGCTGCTGCGCAATTGACCAAGGAAGGCCATCATGTCATTCCAGAGGTAGAAATTCCTTTGGTGATAGACCAAAATGAGCTTCACTATTTACGGGAAATCGTAGAGAATATGGCGAAGGAAGCAATGGAAGCCACAGGGATAACTTTTGAGTATACTGTGGGAACCATGATTGAGATGCCTAGAGCTGCCTTATTGGCTGATCAAGTGGCCCAGGATGCAGATTTCTTCTCTTTTGGTACCAATGATTTGACCCAAACAACCTTAGGATTTTCCCGGGATGATGCTGAAGGAAAATTTATGAGCGAATATTTGAATAAAAAGATTTTGAAGGATAATCCTTTTATGGTATTGGATCGCCAGGGAGTAGGAAAATTAATGCGTATGGCAGTGGAATTAGGACGTCAAACCAAGCCTGATTTACTGATTGGCATCTGTGGGGAGCATGGTGGGGAACCCAGTTCTGTGGAGTTTTGCCACATGATTGGTTTGAATTTTGTAAGTTGTTCTCCCTTCCGGGTACCCATTGCAAGGTTAGCAGCTGCCCAGGCTGCTGTCAACAACCCTCGGTAAATTGTCAAGGTCTATCAAATAAATCGACCACGTCTAAATACAAACCCAGACGTATCAAGGGTTTGATTGCCAGACTGGCGGCTGGTTAAATAGAATAAGGTGTGCCGTTATTCCTGTCTCGGAAGTCGTGGCACACCTTATTTTTGTCCCAAAGGGGGACGACTTTTGATTCTAAAAAGGACCTTAAAGTATCGACAGAGCTTCAACTTCGTGATAAAATAAAAATTAACGTTAAATATGGAAAGGGCAATCTTACAGTGCGGCTTTGTGCCTTAGCGGGCTCAGACCGGTAGGATTCCGTATCTTAGAAAGAAAGAATGATTAAATTTATGATGAAAACTCTCTACAATGGCAAAACCAAAGACGTACTCACTGATGATGCGAATGGTGAAGTCTATCTGCTTTTCAAAGACAGTGCGACCGGTGAAAACGGCGTATTTGATCCCGGTTCCAATACTGTTGGTGGCAGCGTTGACGGCAAGGGCAAAATCGGCCTCAAAATTTCTCAATACTTTTTTGAACTGATGAAGCAAAACGGCATTCCCACCCATTACCTGGGCGCGGATGTTGAAAAGGGCCTGATGAAGGTTCGCAAACTGAGTGTGCCAAAGCTCGAATTCGTGCTCCGCTATTTCACTGCCGGGAGCATGTGCCGTCGGTTCACGCTGGCGGAGGGAATTCCTTTTGACCCTCCTTACCTCGAAGTCACCTTAAAGGATGACGAGCAGGGCGACCCGCTGATTAGCGAAAGATTGTGTATGATGAAGGGCCTTTTAGGGGAGGGCCAGTATGACGAGGCACTGGACATCCTGGTAAGGGTTGGCGAGGTGCTGAAAAAAGAGCTGGCGAAGCTGAAGCTCACTTTGATCGATTTTAAGATCGAAATCGGCTACGACGAGAACGGTCAGATGTACGTGGTCGACGAAATCACCCCTGACATCTGGCGCGTAAAAGATGAAAACGGCAATATTCCCAATCAGATCGACTGTGCAAAACTGATTTTGGACAAGTTGAACTAATCCAAAAAGGACTTCATTTTTGACAAATAAAACAGGTTCTATGACAATTTGGCACCACGCAAGGATTTGTTGGGGATTGCTGTGTCACGGTTGCAGGAACCCAAGCTAAAGGTTATCAATGACTAAGTATAAACATAAGTGCAACAACATGAATGAATAATATTTTGAACACTATTGTTGATTCATAAATCAATATAAAAGCTCACACCAAAGGTGTGAGCTTTTATATTTGTTGAAATTTTATTTTTTGGAAAAAATATCTTTTATTGATAGAACAATATTTAATTATAATAAATATTGTTTAGTAATGCATTCATATCAAAAGGATGTAGCAAATAAAAAAAGAATTTTTAAGGAAAATGAATGAAAAATTCATATAAGGTACAGTTTCAAGCTTGTTTTTGAGGAGGTGCGATTCACTGGAAAAAGTGCGCTTATTTTTTGCTATACATATCAATCCAGATATCAAAAAAGAAATACAAGCATTGATGCAAACATTGCAAAAATTTCCTTTGCAAGCCAAATGGGTATCTGAAAATCAATTGCATATAACCTTATTTTTTTTAGGAGATGTGGAAAAAAGCAAAATTCAGCCCTTGGTGGCAACAACCCAAAGGGTATTGCAGGATTTTCCTCCCTTTCATATTTTCTTTCAGGAAATAGGATTTTTCCCAGCCAGGGGAAATCCCAGGGTTTTATGGTTAGGGATACAAGGGCAGGTGGCGCAATTAAAAAGATTACATACAACAATGGGCTTTGCATTAAAAGAGATGAATATAAAGGTAGAAGAACGGGCTTTTTTTCCCCACCTTACCTTGGCAAGGATAAAAAATCTGGAAAGTCCCTGGGAGTTTCGGGAGGCTGTGAAGAAGCTGAGGCAAAAGATATCCCTTTCCCAAAAAGTAGCTTCTGTGGAATTGGTACAAAGTCTATTAAGGCCCCAGGGACCTTTCTATACCATTGTTGCATCCTGTCACTTCAAAACGTCTATAGAGATAGAGTAAAGTCAGCCATGGATTGTTGGTATCAATGATAAAGGAAAAGTTTGAACACAGAGGGGGTATGGTGATTGCTAATTCGAGAGAAAACAGAAGCATTTGAAAGACAGATGTTATCTCCTTTAGCTGTGTATAGTGACGCTAGCCGTGGCAGAATAATCCCAGAGATACCTTGTGATGTTCGGACAGTTTTTCAGCGTGATAGGGATAGAATTATTCATTCTAAAAGCTTTCGTCGTTTGAAACATAAAACCCAGGTATTTATTATCCCTGATGGAGATCATTTTCGTACCAGACTAACCCATACATTGGAAGTAGCGCAAATCGCCAGGACAGTGGCCAGGGCTTTGCGCTTGAATGAAGATTTAACCGAGGCCATTGCTTTAGGACATGATTTAGGGCATACGCCCTTTGGACATTCTGGAGAAGAAATGCTAAATGAATTATTTCCAGGTGGATTTAAACATAATGAACAAAGTTTACGGGTTGTGGATAGTTTGGAAGGGCAAAACGGGTTAAATTTGACCCATGAAGTGAGGGATGGAATTTTAAATCATACTGGACCCCAAAAACCATTTACCTTAGAAGGTCAAGTGGTGAAAATATGCGATAGAATTGCCTATATCAATCATGATATTGATGATGCCCTTAGGGCAGGCGTATTAACCCAAAATCAGCTTCCAAGGGAAATCATTCAAGTCATAGGGGAAAGCCATCGGGAAAGAATTAATCGCTTGGTCATGGATTTGATTTGTAACAGCTGGGAAAAAACAAACATTGCCCTGGGAAAAACCATGGGGCCCATGATGGAACAATTAAGATGTTTTATGTTTGACCATGTATATATAGGGAGCGAAGCAAAACAGGAAGAAAAAAAAGCAAAACATGTAGTGGCCTTTTTATATGAATATTTTACAGAGAACCCTGAACAGCTACCGTTGGAATTTAAACAAAGGGTAGAACAGCTGGGGATTGAAAGGGTTGTGTGCGACTATATTGCAGGGATGACAGACCGCTATGCTATCCATAGATTTGTGGAATTATTTGTTCCCCGTTCTTTCAGAATATCCGAGCAAGATGTAATTTTTTCGACAGAGGAAGGATAATGGATAGGTATAGCGAATATTTGTGTTTAGAATAAATAGTAAAGATAAGCATACTTTATATACTTACGATGTAATAGATGAATGATGGTCATATGAAATATTCATTTCCTGCATTCTTTTATTGAATACTGTTCATCTCATTATAAAAAACAAATGATTGATAAAACAAGTTAGATGAAGTGGTTTATAGTAGGTATGATAAAGGCATGCTTTTAAGTGGTGAACCCAAATGGGTCTTATACCCCGTGAAATTGTTGATACCATTAGAGAGAGCACAGATATTGTTCAGCTTATTGGTGAGTATGTGCGTTTACAAAAGAAAGGGAAAAACTATGTGGGAAATTGTCCTTTTCATCAAGAAAAGGATCCATCTTTTACAGTAACGCCTGATAAACAGATTTTTTATTGTTTTGGTTGTCAAGCAGGCGGAAATGTATTTAAGTTTTTAATGTTGTTTGAAAAGCTTACTTTTCAAGAAGCAGTACGACGATTGGCTGATCGTGCAGGTATTTTTATTCCAGATACAACTCACCCCAGGGATAGAAAAAAAGCGGCCCAAGAAGAATGGGCTTGGAAGACCAATCAATTGGTAACAGAGTACTATCAAGATATGCTTTATCATCATCCGGAGTCTGGGGTGGCGAGAGATTATCTGCGTAACAGGGGCCTTACAGATGCGGTGATCCATGATTTTCAAGTGGGATATGCTCCTGCTGGTTGGGATAACCTGTTCGTATGGATGAAGAAAAAAGGTTATACACCAAAAGAATTGCTTGCTTTGGGATTGGTTGTAGAAAACCGAAAAGGTGGACTATATGATAGATTTCGGGAACGGATTATGTTTCCAGTGGCCAATGCCCAAGGCAAGGTGGTAGGTTTTGGTGGTAGGTTGTTGGTTGATGGTCAGCCTAAATATCTCAATAGTCCAGAAACCGCTGTGTTTGAAAAAAGCAAAACATTGTTTGGTTTATCCCAGGCAAAGCATCATATTCGAGAAAAGAATCAAGCGATTATGATGGAAGGATATATGGATGTTGTTGCTGCTCACCAATTTGGTATTTCCAATGCAGTAGCTTCTTTAGGAACCAGTTTTACCAAAGAGCAGGGGAAGCTATTGTTGCGCTATACCAATCATGTTATATTGGCCTTTGATGCTGATCGGGCAGGGATATTGGCAACAATGCGAGGATTGGATTTATTACAGGAAGTGGGGATTTCTCCTGGGGTTATTACGATTCCTGATGGCAAGGATCCTGACGGTTTTTTGCGGGCCCATGGATTAGAATCATGGGAACAATTGGTTTTAAAGGCTACATCATTGTTGGATTATAAATTGGATCAGCTTCTAAAGGAAGGAAAAAATAGAACTGAAGCTTTGATGGGTATATTGGCTAATTTAGCCATGATTCCAGAGGGAGCCCAGTTAGAAGAAGGGATTCAAACAGTTTCTGCCCGTTTGGCCTTAAGTTGGGATGCTGTAAAGGAGGAATTGCAGCGTTTTAGGGGAAATAAACGAAAAATATGGCAAAAAACGGATATAATTACTAAAAATACGCATAATACTAAAAGGGAAAAAATCTTTTCTCCGGAATTAAAAGCAGAAAGGGGATTATTGCAACTGCTATTGGAAAATCCGGATCGAATGGATTTCTTGTTAGAAGAACTGCAAGGAGATTTTTGGAAAGATGCAAGACATCAACAGATATATCAAGTGCTTAAAGAGCAGCGAAGCAAGGGTAGTTTTGAACCAGCCCAAGCAATGGATTTGTTATCCGAACCAGCAGCAGTATTGATGGGAGAGCTCTTACTCAAATCTTCTAACGGGGATCCGGAAAAAGCCATGGCAGATTGTATTGCTGTGATAAAAAAGGATATAACCGATAATCGGAGAGCGCAATTGTTGCAGGAGTTGGCTGAAGCAGAGAGAGCTGAGGATTTGGAGAAAATGAATATACTCATGCAACGGATACAAAACCTCCGTTAACCATATGGCTCAGAGAGGGGGAAAGTGATAATGAATGAAGAGCTAAAGGCCGATGGCATTAAAGACTTAATTGAAAAAGGAAAAAAACGGGGGACGCTTTCCTATACTGAAATTATGGATAGTTTACAAGGTATTGATTTAAGTCCGGACCAAATGGATGAAGTATATGAAAAACTTCATGGTCTTGGGATTGAAGTGGTCTCAGAAGTGGTTGATGTAGATGTTTTAGATGGTCCGGATGAAAATGTAGTGGAAGAAGTGGATATTGATCTTACAATACCCGATGGGGTTGGGATAGATGATCCTGTACGCATGTATTTAAAAGAAATTGGTAGGGTTCCTCTTTTGACGCCTGAGGAAGAGGTGAAATTAGCCAAACGGATGGAAGCTGGTGATGAAGAGGCTAGACGTCGTTTAGCAGAGGCTAATTTGCGTTTGGTGGTAAGTATTGCTAAGCGTTATGTTGGGCGGGGTATGTTGTTTTTGGATTTAATTCAAGAGGGGAATCTGGGCCTAATCAAAGCTGTGGAGAAGTTTGATTATCGGAAAGGGTATAAATTTAGTACGTATGCCACATGGTGGATTCGGCAAGCCATTACCAGGGCCATTGCTGATCAAGCCCGAACCATACGCATTCCAGTGCATATGGTAGAAACGATTAATAAACTTATTCGAGTATCAAGGCAGCTCTTACAAGAATTGGGACGCGATCCTACCCCAGAAGAAATTGCCGAGGAGATGAATATATCCCAAGAAAAAGTGCGGGAAATTATGAAGATTGCCCAAGAGCCTGTTTCCTTAGAAACTCCCATAGGGGAAGAAGAAGATTCCCATTTAGGAGATTTTATTGAGGATCACGATGCTAGGGCTCCAGCGGAAGAGGCGTCTTTCACTTTGTTGCGGGAACAATTGGATGAGGTATTAAAAACCCTGACAGATAGAGAGCAAAAAGTATTGCGGTTGCGTTTTGGTTTGGATGATGGCAGAGCTAGAACCTTAGAAGAAGTGGGACAGAAATTTGGGGTTACCAGAGAACGTATTCGACAAATTGAAGCCAAAACTTTACGTAAATTGCGTCATCCCAGTCGTAGCAAAAAGCTAAAGGATTATTTGGATTAGAGAAGATTTTATTTGAAGAAGATTGCTATGGGGGGAATGTAGTTTCACTTCTCCCCACTGAAAAATTTAAAAAAATATTTGGATTTTTATTGACTTTTTGGTGTTATTTCTGTATAATACATCTTGCAGCGTTCCTCGATAGCTCAACGGTAGAGCAACCGGCTGTTAACCGGTAGGTTGTAGGTTCGAATCCTACTCGAGGAGCCATATAAGGGCCCATAGCTCAACGGCAGAGCATCCGGCTCATAACCGGCTGGTTCCAGGTTCGAATCCTGGTGGGCCCACCAGAGCAGATACATATTATAATCAAAAAGGACAAGTTATTTGAATAAGGCCCCTTGGTCAAGCGGTCTAAGACACCGCCCTTTC
>CATZDY010000029.1 GCA_958417755.1 uncultured Peptococcaceae bacterium | reverse complement strand
ATCAAACTGATGGAAAATCCTGTGTGATCAAAAAGACCATTGAAGATGTTTCCAATATCCGTTTTCAATATGTGCTGGAAACCTTTTATCATATTAGCAGCAATTTCTTAGAGCAGCTTCCCCATTTTACCATTGGCAGCCTCTACCATATGATTCCCATTATTGAGAACAAAAAAGGGGAACAATTGAATGTAGGCCGTTTGTTAGATTTATATGCAGCCATTGTTAAGGGCGAATTGGTGCAAGCTGATACGATTTTTGATTATTTTGCCGAAGCCTTGGAAAAAGGCCTCAATGAAATGCGTTCTTCCATGATTCGCAATCATAAAAATTTATATCAATTGGCATTTTTAAAAACCCTGGAACAAAATCATACCCAAAACCGCAGCTGGGGCAAGGAATTATTCATTCGCCAGATGGTGTTGGAATATTTGGCCTTCATAGAAGTATTACAGGAATTGGGTATTTTGGATAAGGAGGTTTTCAAAATGAGTACAGAGGTGCATGTGCCAGAAACATTGCCCCCCAATCTGGCGGAAAAAGAAGCGTTTTTAGAAGAACATGGGTTCGGAAGGGAAGCCCGGGGGCTCTTTTATATGGGGGTTTTGATGTATTATATTGGCGAGGCCCAAAGGGTGCAGGGGCATGAGACAAAACCCATTTTAGATAAGATTTCCTATGGTGGCATGAATAAACGGGATATAGAAGAATTTTATCTGGATATTTTGGCCAAACTGAGACAATATGTCAATGTGTTGAACCAAAAAAATAAAGTCTATATCACCTTGCCCACCTTGGAGTTATACCGCAAAATGGTGGATCAGTATATGGGAAATTTTCATATGCATGAACTGACCAATGAGAAAAGAAATGTATTCTATATCATGTCAGGATATTCCAGCTGTGTGATGCCCCTGAGAAAATCCAGTGGTGCAGCGAATAAGGAGGAAGAAACAGATGTTGAAGAATAATCGTGATTTTTTGTTTTTATTTGACGCCACCTGTGCCAATCCCAATGGAGACCCAGACCAAGAAAATAAACCCAGATTTGATTATGAAACCAAAACCCTTTTGGTCAGTGATGTGCGCAGGAAAAGGGATATTCGGGATTTTTTGGCCCATAAAGGCAAAGCCATCTTTGTCCACACCTTAAATGACAAAAAAGTGACCATGGAAACAATGTTGGAGGCAGTGTTGAAGCAATATGAAGTGCCCAAAAATGCTTCTTCTGAGGATAAGGTAAAGGTGATTTTGGATCATATGATTGATATCCGTATGTTTGGCAGTGCCATGGCAGTAGGCAATATTACCACTACCTTCACCGGGCCAATCCAAATCACCTGGGGGTATTCTTTACACCCTGTGGATATGGTAAAGTCCAGTTCCATTGTGACCATTATGAATGACGATAATTCAACCTTTGGCAAAATGTACAAAGTGCATTACGCCCTGGTGGCCCATGGTGGTTCCATGAATAAATTTGCTGCCCAGAAAACCTGTTTGACCGAAGAAGACGCTGACCTAATGCCCAGGGCTTTGGTGCAATCCATGATGAATAACTTGACCCATAGCAAGCAAGGACAGCAGCCTTTGCTTTATTTAGAAATCCTGTATCAGGAAGATTTTGACGGTTATTTGGGTGATTTGCGCCGGTTTATGCAGACAAGCATCCATAAGGAAACAGGCATCCGGGCTTTGGCTGATTTGACAGTGGATTTTTCTGCTTTAAATACCAGCATAGAACAGCTACAAGAAAAGGGCTATATAAAAACTGTGCGTTTGTGGAAAAGCCCCCTGGCCACCAGTTTTTTGCATCTACCTGCTGGGGAAGAACTTGATTTGCTTCTGCCAATCCAAGAATAGGCGGTGTTACCATGCGTGTACTGACGTGGAAACTCCATGGTAAGATGGCTCATTTTCGCAAATTTTATAGCAATTCCACGGCCTTATCCTATTACATACCCCCAGTGACCACCATAAAAGGAATGTTGGCCGGTCTTCTCGGCATGGAGCGGGATAGCTACTATGAGCTGTTTTCCACGGAAAACTGCCAAATCGCCATAGGGGTTGCGTCGAAAATTAAGAAAACCACCCAGACCATGAATTTGTTGAAAGTGGAGTCTTTGAATGATTTGAATGGCGCGGGAAAAAATCGCACCCAAAACAATACGGAATGGATTATGCCCCACCATATTCGTACCAGTGAGGTATGTTATTCCATTGCTATGCATCATGTACAAGGGGAAATCATGGAACAATTGGCCCAATGCCTTTGTGCCAAAGAACCCGTGTATCGTTCCAAAGGCATTAGCGTTGCCCTGGGGGCAGCCCAATGCCTGGGCTGGATGAGTGAAGGAATGAGTTGTGAAGCCCAGGAAAAGCTTGTTCCCAATGAGCCCATTGCCATGATGTCCGCAATTCCTGTGGAAAGCATCCTTTCCTTAGAAAAAAAGGGTTTAGAAAACATATCCATTATCAAAGAAGAGACCATAACCCAATTTGATAAAAACCGTTATTTAACTGAAGAGGCCAAAAAAGATATCCTGGTATCCATTTCCGGTGCGCCTTTTATGGTGCAATTAAAGCCCGATATACCGTATATTGAGGTGCAAGGCAGCAATATGATGTTTTTGGGGTGAAAAAAATGTTTTTGGCGCATTATGACAGAAAGACCGGGGAAAAGCAAGGCCTACAGGAACATTTGCAAAATGTCAGCCAACAGATGCAAAAGGATATTGCCCCTGTGGCTTTTCCCGGTTTGGAACAAAAAAGATTGCAGGAATTGTTAAGCCTCATAGGTTTATGGCATGATATTGGCAAAGTCATGCCAGCATTTCAAGACTATTTAAAAACAGGTAGAGGCGGAAATGAGAAAAATCATGCTTTAATTTCAGCAGCTATTTTGGTGGAGCAGTTGGAGGAAAAGGATGGATTTGCTTTTCTGGCCATGTTGAGTATTGCCATGCATCATACTGCCATGGAAGCAGAAGAAAAAGACAGAATCACCATGCCCCAAATGGGCTATTTGCCCAAACAATATGTGAGCTGTCAAAAGGCGTTGAATTCCACAGGAAT
Source organism: uncultured Peptococcaceae bacterium (assembly GCA_958417755.1). GTDB lineage: Bacteria > Bacillota > Desulfotomaculia > Desulfotomaculales > Desulfocucumaceae > CATZDY01. The sequence continues at coordinate 27,444 of CATZDY010000029.1, read as the reverse complement.
CTCAGCGCCCTTTTTACAGCAAAAGAAATTTGATTTAGAAGCCTTTGAGCGGTTTTGGCTCATTGGCTACTTAAAAGCAGCCCAAAAAATGCCTTCGGATCATTGGTTTTTTGCCTTGCAGTATTTGTTTTCCAAACTCATTGGGGCGGATAAATTGGACAGTGCAGGTTTGGCCCAGGAACAGCCAGGCAAACCAAGAACATTGGAGCAAGTGGAGACCTATTTGCACCACAAGACTAAGGGACAAATCCAGGAGATCAATGACACCCGGGAAACCATACGCACCAAGGTGCTCAAGAAAGTATTATCCCTGACTGACCAGCAGATAAAAGAACAACGCATCTTTACTTATACTGCGCCCACAGGCACAGGAAAAACCTTGTCCAGCATTTCCGCAGCCCTGGTTTTGGCCCAACGGATAGAATCCCTGGAGGGATTTCGCCCCCGTTTGATTACTGCCATGCCTTTTATCAATATTTTGGAGCAGACCAAAGATGATTATCAAGGTATTTTTTCAGAAGTCCTTATTCATTACGGAAGCAATGATCAGGAACAAAAACAAGATACAGAAGAAAGTTTGCAAAACCGTCTATTATGCACAGAGGCCTGGGAAAGCGAAGTCATTATCACTACCTTTGTGCAATTGTTCGAATCCCTGTTGTCAGGAAAAAATAGGCGGGTGTTAAAAGTAAACCGTTTAGCCGGCGCCATTGTGATTCTTGACGAAGTACAAGCCTTGCCAGCAAAGTATTATCCTTTGTTGGGATTTGTCATGCAGCGGCTGTCCCAATACTATGGCACCAGATTTATTCTTATGACCGCCACCCAGCCGGAAATTGTGCGCTTTGCCAATTTGCTGCTGCCAAACCAGGAGATGACAGCAATAGAACTCTTGGAAGACAGCGCCCAATACTATCAATCCCTTTGCCGCACCAAATTGGTACCAGTGATGGACCAGGTGATAAACAATGAAACCCTGGTGGACTTGATTGTGAACACCCGTCAAAAACACCAATCCGCCCTGGTGGTGGTGAATACCATTGCCCAGAGCATTGCAATATACAAGCTTTTGATTGCCCTGTATCCGGATGCTGTGTTATATTTATCCACCAATTTGACCAGTGTGGATCGAAAACGGGTGATTGAACAGGCTAAAAAGCTGTTGCGAGAAAAGATTCCTTTTATCATGGTAGCAACCCAAACAGTGGAAGCAGGGGTGGATTTGGACTTTGACATAGGGTACCGGGATATGGCTCCCTTGGAATCCATTATCCAAGTGGCTGGAAGGATCAATCGTTCAGGAGAAAAGGGGAATGATTGCCCTTTATATATTTTTAACACAGGAAACTATAAGTTGATCTATGCCCTTGATGTTTGCAAGCGGACCCAAAGCCTTTTACAGACAGAAATCCCTGAACAGGAATACCATGGACTTATGAAACGTTATTATGCAGATATGTTTACAAGCGGGATTACCTATGATACCGAGGTGTATCAAGGTATCATGGCATTGCAGTATGAAAAAATCGAGACATTCAAACTGATTCAGGAAACCCGGCGAATTAGTGTGATTGTTTTGCAAGATAATGATATCGAAGAGAAGGTGCAACGGCTTTGTGAGCTCCTGAGATGTAAAAAGGATTTTGCAATCAAGGCCCAAATCAAGCAATTAATCAACCAAATCGGTTCCTATACAGTGGAGATTTATCCTGATAAATTAAAGACAAATCGACCATTTCCCTTTGAATCAATCTATGGCATTCAATTGAATTATCTCGTCATTCCTCATGGAAATCTAAAAGATTATTATGGGATAACGGGTTTTATTGCTGAAGAAACAGGTGCCTATATGTATTAGAGTATTTGCATATGGAGGTGTGATATGCAGGAAGAGTGTACTATCACAGGGACATTGGTGTGGTATTATTTCATTTGCAAAAGGGAAGTGTGGTTGTTGTCCCGGCAAATCTGTGCGGATCAACAGGATGCCAACATGGATTGGGGGCGGTACCTCCATGAACATACGTATCAAAGAGAAAAAAAGGAAATCTCAGCGCAGCACAATAAATTTGATTTTATTGACAACCAGGAGGGAGAATTGGTGGTGGTGGAAGTAAAGAAAACAGATAAGTTTAAAAAAAGCGCCACCATGCAATTGCTGTATTACTTATACTCCTTACAACAGGAAGGAGTTGCTGCCAGGGGAGAATTGCGCTTTCCAGAGCAGAAAAAAATAGAAAAAGTATCCTTAAGCCCAGAAGCTACAGCAGAATTATTGCAAGCTTTGGAAGATATTCGGCAAATTGTTGGTTTGGCAAAGCCCCCAAAGGTAAAGGAAACAAAATACTGTAAAACATGTGCCTACGGAGAATTGTGCTGGGCCTAAGGAGGTGATAAAGCGTGAAAAAAACCTTGTACCTGTTCCAATCCGGTCATTTGATGCGGGAAAACGATACCTTGTGCTTTGAAACAGCAGAAAAAAAGCGCTATATACCTGTGGAAGATACCAAGGAAATCATGGTATTCGGAGAATTGGAGCTAAACAAAGCCTGTTTGGATTTTTGCTCCCAAAAGGAAATTATATTGCATTTTTTTAACTATTATAGCTACTATACAGGAAGCTTTTATCCCCGCGAACACTATAATTCTGGCTATATGATTCTAAGGCAAGCAGAATATTATGAGGATGAGGCAAAAAGATTGGAGCTGGCCAAACTTTTTGTCAGCGGGGCAGTGGATAATATGCTTAGAGTCCTAAAGTACTATCACAGCCGGGGCAAATCAGTGGAAGACACAATTCAGAACATGCAGGGCTTGGCTGAAAAAATAGCAGATGTAACGGAGATTCCAGTTTTAATGGCTTATGAAGGAAACATCCGGGAAATGTATTACAAAAGTTTTGACGCCATATTGCAGTCCGCGGATTTTATGTTTGAAGGAAGGACAAAACGGCCCCCCAAGAACCATCTCAATGCTTTGATTAGTTTTGGCAATACCATTTTATATACCCAAGTGCTAAGTGAAATCTATCAAACCCATTTGGATCCTCGGATTGGCTATTTACATACCACCAATTTTCGGCGCTTTACCTTGAATTTGGATGTGGCTGAAATTTTTAAGCCTATATTGGTGGATCGGATTATTTTTTCTTTAATTGGCCGCAAACAATTGACTAAAAATGATTTTGAGAAGCAAGGGGAGGGTATGTTTTTAAAAGAAAGTGGCCGGAGAAAGTTTATAGAAGAATGGGATAGAAAAATGACCTCTACCATCAAACATGCAAAATTAAAAAGAGAGGTCAGTTATCGAAGGTTGCTGCGTTTGGAGCTGCATAAATTAGAAAAACATTTTATGGATGAAGAAACCTATTGCCCATATCAAGCAAAATGGTAGGGGGTTTAGAATATGTTTGTGGTTTTGGTCTATGATTTTGGAGAAAAACGAGTGGCAAAAGCTTTAAAAACCTGTAGAAAATATCTTACCTGGGTGCAAAACTCTGTTTTTGAAGGCGAACTATCAGAGGTAAGCCTGCGCAAATTACAGGCAGACTTAAAGCGCATGATGAATGAGGATGAAGATTCTGTGATTGTATATACCTGGAGGACAGAGAGGTATTGGAATCGCCAAATCATGGGTCTGGAAAAAGGAAGTTTGGAGACAATCATATAACAAAAGGAAATCATTTTGCCTATCAAAACTGTCGTCGACCTCCAATGGCGTAAAAAACCCGGGAGGTCGACGACAGTTTTGTGTTGGTTTTTGGAAAAGTAATGAATTATTTTAGCAATATCAAGAAGATAGAGGAAAATATATACAAAGTATACCTTTTCAAAGGCCTAAAATTCGTGTAAAATGGGTTTATAAGTTACCTATAAGGAATTGAAACAGTTCAACGCCAATGGGGTGCTGAGGGCTGATTTTGCGTTTATAAGTTACCTATAAGGAATTGAAACCTTTTGAGATACCAATACCAGCCCCTATGCCGCCAGGTTTATAAGTTACCTATAAGGAATTGAAACTCGGTACCGTGACCACCGCTGTCCGCCGGAAATAGAGTTTATAAGTTACCTATAAGGAATTGAAACATAGGAAATATTGATGTTGGCGGCAAGGCTTGGATTGGTTTATAAGTTACCTATAAGGAATTGAAACACAGATGAATATGATGCACGGTATCCGCCATAACTGGTTTATAAGTTACCTATAAGGAATTGAAACTTGTGCCACCAACAGATAATAGCTTCAACTTCATTGCGTTTAAAAGATACCTATAAGGAATTGAATAAGCTTGATAAAATCAATTGAGCTTACAAGTTATCTATAGGAAAGAAGAGATTTGGAGCCCTTTATTATTATCTAGGGCTTGAGGAAAGGAGAAATCGTTTCTAGTCTGTGTTGGGGACAGATTGGGGACGATTTTTTAAATGAATAAGATTGAAGCCGTCGAATTTTTGAGCGGCTAACTTTCCATTGTCTTGGTGGTGTGGAGATGAATTTCCGTAGAGCATTGGCTGGCATGACCAAGATGGTCCTTTAAAACTTCAATGGTACACCATTCTCAAACAAAAAAGTAGCAGAGGTATGGCGGAGATGGTGACGACAAAATAATCTGATAGGATGTAACAAATCGACTTTTAAAAATAAACAAACATTTCAGTTAATAAGCTTGCCATAAAAAATAGCCAATATTATTGATAAAATCGTATGAATTTAGTATGATAATAGTACAAAGAAAGGAAGTGGTGATGTGTCAATTACTGCAACTGAATTAAAGAATAACTTAGGTAAATATCTGCTTTTGTCTGCCACAGAGGACATTTTTATTACAAAGAATGGTAAAGTAGTAGCAAAACTGACAAACCCGTATCAGGATAGAGTAGAAGTCGCTAAGTCTTTGTTTGGCATTTTGCCAAAGGATGCAGAGATAGAAGCTGCTAGAGCAGAAAGATTGGATACAAAATAAATGAAAATACTTATCGATACAAACGTAATTATTGATGCGCTGACCTCCAGAGAGCCATGGAATAAGAGTGCAGAAAAAATATTTATTTTGGCTGCAAATCATCATATTGATATGTATATTACAGCCAGTTCTGCTACAGATATTTATTATTTATTAAAAAAGTATTTGCATAATACGGAGATTGCAAAACAGGTTATGGGAAAACTGTTTTCTTTCACTGGTATTTTTGCAGTCACAGAAAATGACTGTATGGAAGCATTGGCTTCTCCTATTAGTGATTATGAAGATGCAGTAGTAGAAAAAGTTGCCAGAAGATCTGATGTTGATTATATTGTCACGCGCAATATAAAGGACTTTCAGGCCGGAAATACAAAAATTATATTGCCGGATAACCTTATAAAACTGGCGGAAGAAACAGAATAGGGGTAAGAGATTTTGGTTCAGAGAAAGTGATATTTAAGGAAGGTAAACATCAATATTCCTTGAAAAAACATATAATGTTTTGACTTATTTATGAAATACAAGAGGAAGTGAAACGATAACATAGCTATTAGTGTCTGAATATTATAGTTGTGTTTATCAGTTACCTATAAGGAATAAAACTCACTTTCATTTCTCTTATGAATCAATAAGGATAAATTTATTCAAGGGCTTTTATTATTGCTTGCTGGTTTGTCCTTGTTTGGACAGTAATCAATGGCTTGCCTAAAAGTATATTTTTAGGCAACTTGTTAAGGAATAGGAAATAAAATGAATTATATCTTTGTGGCAATATTCGGCGCAGCAGGTGCCATGGCCAGGTATGGGATTGGTTTGCTGATGAAAAGCAATACCATTCCTTATCACACATTGTTAGTCAATGTGCTTGGCAGTTTTCTTTTGGCTTTGTTGATGCGTTCTGTTCAACAACATACCCGCTTTCCTCAGTATTTTGTCAATGGCCTGGGAATTGGTTTTATCGGGGCTTTTACAACATTTTCTGCTTTTAGTGTAGAAAATGTACAATTGATGTTAACTGGATGTTACATGGAGGCTATGGTTTATGTTGTGGTCAGTCTGTTCGGTGGATTGTTGGCAGCTGGCGCTGGGATGTATATGGCGGACACATGGGGAAAACGCGTGAAGCAGGGGGATTTGTAGGCAATATCATGGGTATGCAGTTTTGGATGGTGGGTATTGGCGGAGCAATGGGGGCCTTATGTCGCTTTGCTCTGTCAAGGATTGCGCGGATTATAAAAAATTGGCAGTTTCCTTTGGTCACATTTTTCATCAATAGTGTTGGTTCTTTGGCGCTTGGACTTTTGGTGGGTTGGAAAGCCCAGGAGATGGTTTTGTTGCTTTTGGGGACTGGTTTTTTAGGTGGCTTCACTACTTTTTCTACTTTTAATTTGGAAAGTATGGAGTTATGGCACAAAAAAAAGTATAAGATTTTTTTTCTTTACCTTATTTTATCCTACGGGATTTGTATTCCCTGTGCATTGGTGGGTATTTTGTTGGGGAATATTTTAAATTCATGAGATGTAATTATATCAAAATTAAAAATAGGGATGATATTTATCCTTTAACATGTGTTAATAGAGCAGAAACGGAGATATTTCGAAGCTGGTTATAATCCTAAATATCTGAAAAAGACTTTGCATTGCCCTGGTTTAAACTATGCAAAGTCTTTTTGTGTGAGTAGATTTAAAAAATAAAAAAATTAACATAAATAGAAAACCTGATGTTCTGTAAATATTTTATAAAAGGATTTTATATTTAGATGATTTTGTTGTCTTTTTCAAGAAGGATGGGACAAGGGTATAAAAATAGCAGCATAGGGGAATTTTATCATGATAGGGAGGTGAGAATATGAGTCAGACTACAAAAGCATTGATTGTTAAATTCCTCATGACTTTTATTTTAGCTGGACTAATTTTTACTCTTATGAATAACAACACTTGGGGTTGGGCTTTTGTGGTGGGGTTAGTTGGGACCATCGCCAATTACCTGTTGGGAGATTTATTGATTTTGCCCAAACTTGGCAATTTTGTCGCATCTGTTTGTGACGGTATATTGGCTATATTGGTAGCATATCTTGTGGATGTGTTAACCCCAGCCTTTAATACCACCATTGGTTCCTTGGCTTTGTTTGGTATTTTGGTGTTAATTGGAGAATATTTCTTCCATCAATTTTTGCTGCGGTCCGATAAGGTTGAGCCTTAAAATCGTCTTTTTCAATTAAAAAGGTATGTGATTTTAAAATTACCTAGAGATATTTTGACTGCTAAAAGATGGTTTTTCTTTGCGCTAAAGTAGCTACTTTTTTAGTAAATAAATGATAGAAGTTCATGAAAAATACCTATCCATTTTTTTATGGTAGGTATTTTTTATTGAGCAAGATGATGAGGCAAGAGAATAGGCGCCTTGCTGTTTGTGGGAATGATATAATAAAAAAATAGAATTCTTTTGTGAAAAAACAATACGTTATATGAAGAGCAATATAAAACGTTTATTGCGGGGTGTGGCCTTGAGAGAAGCATTATATTATGAAAAATTAGACAAGGAAGCTGTGCGCTGTCTTCTTTGTCCCCATAAGTGTTTCATAAAGCCGGGCCAGCGGGGTTTTTGCCGGGCCAGGAAAAATGAGGACAACAGGCTTTATGCCCTTAATGATGGGCAGGTGACATCTTTGGCCTTGGATCCTGTGGAAAAGAAACCATTGTATCATTTTTATCCAGGAAAATTGGTATTGTCCGTGGGTACATGGGGTTGTAATTTGCAATGTCAGTTCTGTCAAAATTGGCAAATCGCCCATAAAGAGCCGGACTTCATACGGATGAGTCCCCAGGAGGTGGTGTCCCTAGCTTTAGAGCAACAAGAGCAAAGGGGCAATATCGGATTGGCTTATACTTATTCCGAGCCTTTTATGTGGTTTGAATATCTACTGGATACTTGTAAAATAGCCAAACAAGCAGGATTAAAGAATATTTTGGTTACCAATGGGTATGTAAATCCAGAACCATTGGGCGCATTATTGCCCTATGTGGATGCCATGAATATTGATGTAAAGGGATTTCAGGAGGATTTTTATCGCCTGATCTGTGCTGGAAAATTGGATCCAGTGTGTAAAACAGTGGCATTGTCCTGGGAGCAGTGCCATGTGGAGCTAACCACTTTATTGATTCCTGGACGCAATGATAAGCCGGAAGAAATCAAAGAATTGGCGCAATGGGTAGCAAGCATGGATGAGCGCATTCCTTTGCATTTGTCCCGTTATTTTCCCCAGTATAAAATGAATGTACCAAAAACACCCTTGGATACTTTGCGCAAGGCTAAGGAAATTGCTTCACAATACCTGGCTTATGTGTATCTTGGCAATGTATCTCTGGAGGGAGAAGAAAACACAAAATGCTTGGCATGTGGGGCAATCCTTTTGGAACGCACAGGGTATACAACCAATGTGCATGTAGGGCAAGGGAACATTTGTCCCCATTGTGGCCGTAAAACAGATATTATAATGGATAAATAGATGGCTGGATTTTATTTTGATATAACTGAAATATTCCATGGAGAAAGATTAAAATGGGGTGTAAAGAATGAAGGACGTTGAAGACCTTGCCATACCATTGCCAATGTTGCAAAAAAGCACTTTTGTGGTGAGACTGAATCGGTTTGTAGGGGAGATTACCCTAGACGGAAAGTTGTATCGAGCCCATGTGCCCAGTTCTGGAAGGATGAAAGAATTGTTGTATCCCGGGGCTAAGGTGTATGTGTCTGCCAATGCCACGGAGGGGGGGAAAACCAGCCATCGTATTGTATTGGCAGAATGCAATGGTCATTTGGTTTCCATTGATTCCTTATTGCCCAACCGAATGATGCGCTTGGCTTTAGAACAAAATATTTTTTCAGAATTTTCGGGGTATGAGTATATTCGGCCAGAAGCCCAGTATGGCAATAGTCGATTTGATTTTTACTTAGCAAACAATACTGCTGATTCCAAGGACATATGCTATTTAGAGGTGAAATCCGTGACTTTGGTTTCTGAAGGGGTAGCTCTTTTTCCTGATGCTCCTTCCCAAAGGGCCACCAAACATTTGCTTGAATTGATAAAAGCCGTAAAGGCAGGGATGCGAGGGGTAGTCCTTTTTTGCATTCAGCGGGAGGATGCCAATGCTTTTCGCCCCAATGATATGGGGGATCCTGTATTTGGTGAAGCTCTGCGCCAAGCAGCTACAGCTGGGGTGGAAGTCTTAGCCCGTGAATGTAAAATTTCTCCCAGGCAAGTGTCTTGGGGCGATATGATTCCTGTTTATTTATAAGCCCATTGGATCAACCTATATAGATAGATTCTTGCCCAGCATGTTTATCATGATTGGTTGTATGAAATTTGATTGACTATGGAGGATGACCATGCATATGTATACTGGTAAAGTACCAAAGGGGCTGTTATATGTGGCCCAAGATAATTACTGTTTTGTGAATCCTGAGAAAACGGATTTGACATATTTGTATTCAGATAGTGCTACATCTTGCATCATTATGATTGTGGTGGGGGTAAGCAAACAAGGGGAGCCTCTGGTGGGCATGTCTCATTTGAGTAAAAAAGTCAGATACGAAGCATTTTTTCAAATGGTGGAAGAGCGTTTTGCTCCAGGGATCCGGGTGTATGCCCAAGGGGCGAATCCTCCTTTTTCTGTGGCCAAAAAAGGGGGCTATTCTTATGCTGCCATTGAAAATACATTGACTGTATTGCATTGGCTCAATGCCAATACCTGTCCTGAACATTGGGAAAATAGTTTGATTCATGCCTGTGCCCTTGCCTTGGGGCAAGGAGATCCCAATGCTGGCTGGGGTGGATATGGGATTAATATAGAGAAGAATACGGCGCAATACCTGCAAGTATCCAGGCAATACATCTATTTAGAACCCTGGCAACGGGACCCTTCAGGCGGTGTACAACATTTGTTCACCATGTTTGGGCTGGAAGGAAATTTTATCTACCCTTTGCATGATGCTACCACAACATTTCAAAAAGATGAGATAGAAGAATTGGTCCGTAGGGCTAAAAAAGTAAGCTGGCAGCAGGTGGTGGATTGGGAAGATGAATTGATTTTGGATGAATTCTCATCCACGCCCCACTATGAACCTGCTTGGTTTTGTGAAGCTTTGCGGAATTCCGCACGATTTGTGCAACAATATGAATCTGATAAAAGTCATCAGGTCATGAAACAGGTGGATAAATCAAAAATAAAGCAGGATAAAATATAAAATAACAGAATATAAACAGACATAAAAATAGATAAATGAATAAGAAAGAATTGTTTTGTTCGGTTAAAGAAGCAAAAGCCCAATTGGTGCAGGGAAAATAAAACAAATTGAATCAAAACAAAAGGGGGTTTGCTGAAAAGCTAAGGTCAGCATAGGGTTGCGATGAAGTTAAGAATAGGAATTGTGCTATGTTTTTTAGGGTTTCTCTTTGCCAGTGGTTGTAACAGCTCGCTTGTGGAGGAAGCTTATTCTCCTTGCTTGATGGATTTTACAGTGCATTCCATGAATCAAGGGAGTGAAGATACCCAGTATGTAATGATGGAGCTATTGTTTGATAAACCTGTGGCAGTCCAAAAAAAAGCCCTGGATTCCTTGCGGATTCTTATTGCAGGGGAACGGATTAACAGTGAAGATTGTTTATTAGAAAAGATGGAAGATAAAGTCCTGGTTTTAACCATAAAAGTGACGGCCATTACCAATGGGCAATTGCTGCTTACCAGTGCGGATCAAAAGAAAGGAATGGATGGAATTACCAGTGTGGATGGACATTATCGTTGTATGCCTTTTGAAATCCAATGTTTGATTCCTTCAGGGGTTGCCTTGCGAATTGTAGAATCAGTTCCAGGAAGTGCCAATGATAATCCCAAAATCGTAAAAGAAGTAATTGATTATTGTCATATACGCAGCATTGCTTGGGTAAAACTGTTGGAAAACGGAAAGACAGTGTTGAGTAAACAACAGAATGCTTTGGACATGTTGGAGGGGCTGCTGTTAGTAGTAAGGAGAATGAAAAAAAACATTGGCTGAAAAGGTATTAACAATATCCTTTGACCAACAGGGGAGGGCCTTTATTGCGGCAAATGCTTTAAAACAGGCTGTGGAAATCATAGCCACTGGTGCAGGCATGATCGTTCAATTGGATCAAGAAGCCATCCAAGGGATTGGGGTTGAAAAGGATATGACCATCAAAGCTGTGACCATAGATAAAAAAAACTTATCCCCTGCTTTGCAAAAGAAGATAGGCAATGGAGCTGTTTATGAGATTGATATTGCTGCTGGGGATGAATCTATAACCATAGGCAAGGGGAAGGTTATAATCAAGCTTCCATTTCAGCTGGCTCAGGGGAAAACCATATCTCAATTGCAGGTGTATGCCTTGGATGCCCAGGACACAGCTACATTGATAAAGGACGCTGAATATGAGTCAGATGAACAGGTTGTTGTCTTGCAAAATGGTCAACCAGGACGTTATGCTTTAGGATATAAACAGACACTTTCCTTTACTGATGTAAACCCAGACCATTGGGCTGCCCAAAGTATTTACAATCTAGCTGAACAAGAAATTGTGCAGGGCAAGACAAAAGAGCAATTTTTCCCTGATGATACCATAACCAGGGCTGAATTTGTCAGCATGTTGGCCGGCATTGCTGAGGCCAAGGTAACTGGTCTGACAACCACTGCTTTTGAGGATGTGGATGTTCAGGCTTGGTATACGCCGTATATAGCTTGGGCCAACAACACGGGGCTGATAAAAGGATTTGCTGGAAGATTTGAGCCCAATACCCCCATTACCCGTCAGGATATGGCAACTTTGCTTTTCCAGTATGCCCAGGATGTAGCCAAAGTTACTTTGCCCTATCATAAAGTGGCTATTGTCTTTCGAGATAAAGCTGAAATCAGTCCTTATGCCCAGGAGGCCGTGGGGGCTATGCAACAGGCTGGGGTAATTGTGGGCAACAAGCAGGGTGAGTTCCAGCCTTTTGCTGCTGCCACAAGGGCAGAAGCTGCTACTATGTTGGCTAGCTTTTGGGGAATCATACATACAAGTAAAGATGAGGTGTCATGAGGATGAAAACAGTTGTATTGCAAGTACAAGGTATTTTTTGTCCCAAATGTGTAGAAAAATTACAGGAAACATTGGGAAAGGTAAAAGGCCTTAAACAGTGTCAAGTGACGGAAGATTATCAGCAGGTGTCTGTTACTTATGAGGAACAATGGATAGATGAGGCGGACATACGTCAGCAAATTGAAGCTGTGCCGGATAAAAAATTTGTTGTGTTATCATGAATATAGAAAATGGAGTGGTCTCATGTTCTATTTGTCAGACGAAACTTTGGATCGTTATATCCAGGAAGATATCCCTTATTTTGATTTGACCACTTGGGTATTGGGCATGGGGGACATGCCTGGAAACATGGAGTATTTTACCCGGGAAGATGCAGTGCTTTGTGGGACAGAAGAAGTGGTGCGCATTCTCCAAAAAATGCAAATCCAAGTGGATATGGCTTGGGATTCTGGCAAAGAAATCAAAGCAGGGGATGTATTTCTGCGGGCCAGGGGGCAGGCAAAACAATTGCATATGGCTTGGAAAGTTGGTCAAAATATTTTTGACCAATGTTCTGGCATTGCCACCCGAACCCGTCGGATGGTGGAAAAGGCAAAATCAGTGAATCCGCATATTTTAATTGCCACAACCCGCAAAGGCTTTCCCGGGACCAAGCCCTTGGCTATCAAGTCCATTGCCATAGGGGGCGCTTTACCCCATCGGCTGGGGCTTTCTGAAACAGTATTGGTATTTCGGCAACATATGAATTTGATGGGGGGTTTTGCAGGATTTGTGTCCCAAATCCCCAGTATCAAACACCATATTTGTGAAAAAAAGTTGATTGTGGAAGCCCAGTCCGTGGAAGAGGGTTTGGTGTTGGGCCAAAGCGGGGTAGATGGCTTGCAATTTGATAAATTACCTGCTGATATTTTGCAAAGGGCAGTAAAAGAGTTGCGGAAAATCAATCCTTGTTTAACTTTAATTGCTGCTGGTGGCATAACCATGGAGAATGTATTGTTGTACGCCCAAAGCGGTGTGGATGTATTGGTAACCACCAGTTTGTATCATGGTAAGCCTATTGATATGGGGGTCAAGATTGCACCCTTAAGAAGCTGAATGCTTAGGAAAATATTTTGTTATTAGGTAGAGACCTTTGAAATGTTTGTTTCCAAAGGTCTCTACCATTTTGTTTTGGGTAAGAATCCATTATAATAAAAAGAAGTGCATAGTAAACCATGTCAAGAAAGGAATCTTATCATGAGATCGTTGTTCGCACCCCCCAAAAAAGGCCGTTGGTCTGGGAAAAATCGATTTATACGTTCTGCTACTTGGGAAGAGCTGGCGAATCAGGCTGGGCATTTGACAGAAAGGATTATTGATATATATGTCACTTTGGCCAAACAAAATGTGGGGCTTTTGATTACTGGCGCCACCACTGTTTCCCAGGATGACTGGGCCATGCCCCGTATGTTGGGTATGTATGGGGATGAATTCATTGGAGAGCATGAAAGCCTCACTGCATCTGTCCATGGCCAGGGGACAGACATTTGGATGCAGTTGGCCTTTATGGGTTGTAATGCTTATGAAAGTCATCGCAAAAGAGAAGTGGCTGCCATGGATAAGGATGAAATAAAACAAGTGGTGCAGGATTTTGCCCATGCTGCTTTGCGAGCCCAAAAGGCAGGGTATGATGGGGTGCAGATTCAGGCTGCCCATGGATTTTTACCTGGCCGGTTTTTGAGTCCCCAGGAGAATGAACGTAGGGATGAATATGGGGGGGCTTTAGAAAACCGTTGGAGATTATTGCAGGACATTTATCAGGCTGTAAGGGAAATCACTGGTACTGGTTTTTTGGTTACTGTGAAAATCAATTCTGAGGATTTTACCCCTAAGGGCTTGTCTTTTGCCGAAAGTCTGTTGGTTTGTCAACAGCTGGCCACATGGGGTGTTGATGCCATTCAGGTCAGTGGTAATTCTCCCTCTAGGATTCAGATGAAAACCAGGGAAAAAGAAGCATATTTTAAAGACTTTGCCATGCAATTGGCAGATTTGGTGGATATACCAGTGATTTTAAGTGGCGGTTTAAAGCACAAAGAAACAATGGAAGAAATTTTGAACAATTCTAAGGTGGAATACTTTGCTTTAGCCAGACCTCTTTTGTGTGAACCTGGTTTAATCAGCCGGTGGATGAGTGGAGATGAAGGGCCGGCAAAATGCGTGTATTGCAATAATTGCTACAACATGCCGGGACATATCTGTGTTTGTAATCACCGCTAAATTAGGTACAAGGATTTCAGGGGGTAAGATAAATCAGAAAGCACGCAATATTCAAAAACATTGCGTGCTTTTGCTGGAACAAACATGTTTTACATGATAGCAATACATTAGGCCTGTATCATGTGGTCTACATATTGGTCATAGGCTTGACGGATTTTTTGATAAACAGCTTGTTGGGTAAAGGTTCGCATACCATCTATTTCTTGGACCTTCATGATACCGAATATGCTATTGGTTAAAAATATTTCATCTGCTTGTAATACATCCAAAAGGGTGTAGCGGCCTTCTTGGACAGGAAACTGTTCCTTGACCCAACTCCTGACAACACCAGGCAAGAGGCCGCAAGAAATGGCAGGCGTATGCAAGATTTTGTTGTGCACAAAGAACACATTGGAAGCACTTCCTTCACACAAGGCATCGTGGATATTAAAGAAAAGGGCTTCTTTGCATCCTTTTTTGGCAGCTTGTTGTCTTTCCAGATAATTGTCCGCATAATTTGTGGTTTTTAAATATACAGAACGGCAATAAGGATTTCTTTTATAATTGCTAATAGTCACTTTGAGTCCTTTTGTATAATCTTCCTCTGTGTATGTGGAGGAACGGGTACTGACCACAATGTTTTTTTCTGAAACAATGATTTTTAAAATACAGTCATGAATGTTATGGGCTTGCACGATTTCTTGGATATAAGCAGCATCCACAGGATGCAAAATGGCAAAGGCTTCCATGCCTTCTTGTAACCGTTGACAGTGTTTTTCTAAAAATAGGGGCTTATTTTTTTTGATCAAAATAGTTTCAAAAACCCCCAGGCCGAATTGATAGCCATCATCCAGCAATACTTCGTCCGTATTGACATACCCGTTGATTATAATCAATTATAACACCCCCAGCAATGCTTTGGCCTTATCCAATGTTTCTTGGTATTCCTCCTCTTCTTTGGAATCCCAAGTAATTCCTCCCCCTACGCCGAAATACACACAATCATCCTTTTTGATCATCGTACGGATGATGATATTGAAATCCGCATTCCCATCCAAAGAAAAATAACCAATGCAACCTGTATAAAGGGAACGTTTGAGTCCCTCCAATTCATCAATGATTTCCATGGCTCTTATTTTCGGGGTGCCTGTGATGGAGCCTCCGGGAAAACAAGCTTTTAAACAATGCACTGCATCCACATGGGGTTGTAATTCCCCCACCACAGTGGATACCAAGTGGAATACTGTGCTATATTCTTCCAAGGTAAACAATTCTGTGACTTTAACAGAGTGAGGCTTGCAAACCTTGCTTAAATCATTGCGTTCCAAATCCACAATCATGAGAAGTTCTGCTTTATCCTTTTCGCTATGAAGCAGTTCCAGCCGGTTGGCATCATCCTCAGCTTTGCTTTTCCCCCTGGGCCGGGTTCCTTTGATGGGTCTGGTTTCCACTTGATTGTTGATAATTTTTAAAAATCGTTCTGGAGAAGAGGAAATAACATCAAAGCCCTGGAGCCGCATCAGGGAAGCAAAGGGAGCGGGATTGATGTGTCTTAAATCCCGGTAAATATCATAGGTATCTTTGGCAGTGTGGGCGCTTAACCGTTGGGTCAAGTTGGCAATGTATATATCCCCATTTTCTATATATTGCCTTAATTTACGGATGGCCGCAAGATATTGGGGCTTAGTAAAATTGGAGGAAAAAGGAGCTTTGTTTGTGGGAATAGAAGGATAAACAACTTTTTCTCCTTGTTGGATGTGTTGTTGTAATTGCTTGATACTTTGCCCTGGGTTTTGCAAAACACCGCAGGCAGTAAGATATTGCCGTTGGGTCTTGTGATCCATAATAAATAAATTGTCATAAAAAATAAAGTAGTAGTGAGGAATGATAAGGTCTTCTTTTGCCGTGCTTTGGATTTGTTCCAAGGTGAGTCCCAAATCATAGGCCAAATAGCCGATGCATCCTCCGATAAAAGGGAGTTCAGTGGGATTGGGGGCCTTATATTGTTGGAGTAATTGACTGAGTTTCGTAAAAATATCACAGGTATAGGACTTATCATTGACCAAACAATGGTTATCCCTGCCCTTTACCGTTAGATAGGGATTGAGGCCCACAAAGGAATAACGGCCAAAGTTTTGCTCATCCATTCCGCTGTCTAGCAAAATGATGTTCTTTTGATTTTTAAACAAAGAATATACGTCAAAAGCGTCTAAGTGTGAGTGGATTTCTTCTATTAATATGTCCATTGTATCACCATTATTTTATTTTATGCTTTGTATGTTTGACATAGGGTAATAAAATTTTGCAGCAGGGCATGTCCATATTCCGTTCGTTCTGCTTCTGGATGGAATTGAACCCCTTCCAAGCAATATTCTTTGTGCCGGATACCCATGATAACATGGTCATCTGTTTCACAGGTTATTTCAAAACAAGGGGGTAAGGTGGATTTTTCAATGACCAAAGAATGGTAGCGGGTAACCCCAAAGGTCAAAGGAAGCCCTTTGAACAAACCTTTTCCATCATGCCTGATGGTGGAAACTTTTCCATGGACCGGTTCAGGTCCCTTGACAATACGGGCGCCAAAGGAATACCCAATGGTTTGATGGCCAAGACATACACCCAAAATGGGTATCTTTCCTTGAAACGTATGCACAATGGCTTGGCATATGCCTGCATCCTTGGGGGCTTTTGGTCCAGGGGATAGAATAATGCCCTGGGGCGCCATGGCTTGGATATGGGCAATGGATATGGCATCGTTTCGATATACAGCCACGATTTCTCCTAATTCTTCTAAGTAGCGTACAAGATTATAGACAAAGGAATCGTAATTGTCGATCATCAAAAACATAATGGAAAACTGTTCCCTCCTGCCTGCTGATACCAAAAGTGGCTTGTCCTAGTTGAGCGTTTTTCCCTTAGTGTATTTTGCTGATATTTGGCTTTAAGGAAAAAACTCTTTTTGTATTGTATCGTATTAAAAAAAACAATACCAGAAAAAATTTGTTTGACCAAGAAAAGCCTTGTATAGGGATGGTGAAATCCATGGTTTTCTAACAATCAGTAAGCAATAAAAAACATTATTGCGCAATGCTTTTATCTTCTTGAAATAATTTTTTACCCGCACCTGCTTGCATACCACTGAAAAGAAGGCCCAGGATAATCAAAAGAAACAAAAGGAAAGGATTGGTCCAAGAGTTCGTGCGATCATAAAGTATGCCAATGCAAAAGGGCCCAATGGCAGCCAAGGTATAGCCAATGGATTGGGCCATGCCTGAGAGGGCAGCGGCTTGATGGGCGTGGGAAGCGCGCAAACCGATAAACGCCATGGCCAAGCTAAAAGAAGCCCCTGAACCGATTCCACACAGAGCAATGCTTATTGGCAAAAGGATGGTATGATGACACAAAAAGAATCCTCCTATTCCTAGGCCATAGATGCAACAAGTCACAAGAACCAAGGGCTTTTGGCTTTTCATGCGGTCTGCCAGGATGGGGACCAAAAAAGAAGCTGGCAAGCTGATAAGCTGGAACAACAAAGCCAAATAACCTGCTTCATGAAGATCAGCGCCTTTGGCCTGAGCAATGGAAGGTAACCAAGAAACAAAACAATAATATAAAAAGGATTGTAAGCCCATGAAGAAAGTAACATGCCAAGCCAAAAAGGAGGTATATACGGGTTTTTGGGGTGTGTCCCAAGATGTAGAGGATTGGGGTTTTGTCAAACTGTTTTGCTGGCGTAATTGGGGGCTCCAAAGAATCAGGCTGAACAAAGTAAAAAGGGCCCACAATCCCAAAGTATTTTGCCAGCCCAGATGGGCGGTTTGGGCAAGGGGTACACTGGTACCAGCGGCAAGTCCTGAAAAAATACCCATGCCGCTGGTGTACAGGCTGGTGAGCAAACCGATTTTGAAAGGAAATCTTTCTTTGATGATACTGGGCAAAAGTACATTGCCAAAGGCAATGCCTATCCCAATGCATATGGTGCCATAAAAGATTCCCCCAAAACCAGCATAGGAGCGCACCAATTCACCGCAAAACAAAAGCAATAAGCCTCCAAACATGGCCAGGGCTGTACCCAAGCGATTGCATATTTTGCTGACCAGGGGCGATAACACAGCAAAGGCCAGCAAGGGAATGGTGGTTAAAAACCCGGCCCAGCCATTGGAAATGAGCAAATCTTCTCGGATAAAGCCCAACAAAGGTCCTACGGCAGTGATAGGGGCCCGCAGATTAAAAGCAACAAAAAGTATGCCTATGATGAAGAGCGTGCTATTTTTAGGTTTCATAGCATTTGATTTCCTTTATCCATTGTTTTCATATCATTGTATGCGTTCTTCCATACAATGCAAACCAATGATTTTTATTGCTTTGAGAAAAACAAGGCATGTTTTTACGGTCTTTGGTAAACTTATGATGGGTGCAGCCTTTTTTCCTGTTGGTTCTCACGGAATAATTTTTTCGATACCAAAAAGAAACATAGAAAAGTAGTGGCAGCAGCCAGCATATCTGCCACAGGTTCAGCCAAAAATACGGCAAATACTTTGTCCGTGAAAAAGAAGGGCAATACATAAATCAGAGGGATGAGCAAAATGATTTTTCTCAGCAAAGCCAGAAAAAGAGATATTTTTGCTTGTCCCAGGGCCACAAAGGTTTGTTGGCAAGCAGTTTGTATGCCTAAAATAAAGGCAGTTGCCAAATAAATCCGTAAGGCCCATACAGTGGTGCTGACTAAGGTGGGGTCATTGTTGAATAAAGAAATAAATGGTTTAGGGAAAAGCATTAAAATCAACCAATAACCACAGGAAAAGACCAGGCAAGAAATGAGCAGCAAGCGAAAGGCCTGTTTGACCCGGGTATAGTTTTGGGCTCCATAATTAAAGCCCACAATGGGCTGAGAGCCTTGGGTTAAGCCCACTAAAGGTAGAAACAGCATTTGCATGATGCTAAACAAAATTGTCATAGAGCCCACAGCTATATCTCCGCCATAATGTTGTAAAGAAATATTAAAGGCAATGTTTAACAAGCTTTCAGTACTCTTCATAATAAAAGGGGATATGCCCAAGGCCAAAACAGGCCATAACACAGAACTTTGTAATTTAAAATATTGTTTTCTGATCCTCCATTTGCTGGTTTGGCCCAATAAAAAACGCAGAACCCATAGGGAAGAGATAGCTTGAGCAATCACAGTGGCCAAAGCTGCTCCTTGTACCCCTAGGTGAAAGCCAAAGATAAAAAGCGGATCCAGGATAATATTCAAGGTAGCCCCTAGGATGACTGTAAACATACTGATTCTGGCAAATCCTTGGGCTGTGATAAAACTATTTAACCCGCTGCTGATGAGGACAAAGATTGTGCCGCAAAGATAAATCTGTAAATAGGCGCTGGCATAGGGCAGGGTTTCAGTACTGGCGCCAAATAATAACAGGAGGGGTTTTAAAAAGGCTAAAAAGAAAATAGTAAGCACAATGGAAACTACCAATAAACTGGCCAAACAGTTGCCCAAAATGTTTTCAGCAGCTTTATTATTTTTGCGTCCCATTTGAATGGAAGCTTGGGGAGCGCCTCCGCTGCCAATCAAATCACTAAAAGCAAAAATAAACATAATAATGGGAAAAGTGACTCCCACACCTGTTAAAGCTGTGGCCCCGATTCCCGGTATATGACCAATGAACATGCGGTCTACAATGTTGTAAAGCATATTCACCAATTGGGCAACAATGGCAGGTAGGGCCAGTTTAAACAACAAATGTCCCACCCTGTCTTTTCCCAAATCATTGCCTTTTGGCTGGCTTTGTTTTTTATACAAAGAAACATCTCCTTGCTTGTCATTGCGATACGGAATGCGTTGGAACTAGGAAAGGCCAATGATACAAAAACAATCAGTACGAACCAGGCAATAGAAGAAGCTTCCCCCTTTATCAAAAGGGGAAGCCGCTCTTAATCAAAATCAATCATAACCAAAGAAATAGGCAAAATATATAACATATAAAACTAAGAAAATAAACTTACCTGGCTATTAGGCCTATTATTTGTTTCATGGTGTATTGGTTTCCCAGAAAGCCATTTTGTCTTCAGGGGGAGGCTAGGATGATAAAGCTTTTTAAAATATCATCTAAAAAAGCCTATTCAGTTCTTGGATTATATTTTTGAAACAAGTTTCCTCTTTGAATTCTAATCTTTTTCGAATGCTTTTAGAAAAAAGATTATTCTTCTTTCAGAAGTTGCATAAATTCCTCTCCAGTGATGGTTTCCTTTTCCAATAAATGTTGCGCTAAGATATGAAGCTTATCTTGGTTATTTTGTAAAATATCTTTGGCCTTTTGGTGGGCGCTTTTAATGATTTCCAATACTTCAGCATCAATTTTAGCCGCAGTATCCGGGGAACAGATTAATGTGGTATCCCCACCTAAATATTGATTGGTGACTGTTTCTAAGGCCATCATATCAAAATTTTCGCTCATACCCAGGCGTGTTACCATGGCTCTGGCCAGTCTGGTGGCTTGCTCAATATCATTGGAGGCCCCGGAAGTGAAGGTGTGAAAAATTAGTTCTTCCGCTGCCCGGCCGCCGGTCAAGGTAACGATTTTATTAAAAGCCTCTTCTTTGGATAATAAAAGGGTTTCCTCTTCATCCACTTGCATGGTATACCCCAAAGCCCCTGAGGTTCGGGGTATGATGGTAATTTTATGCACAGGGGCGGAATCGGTTTGTTTGGCAGCTACCAAGGCATGTCCGATTTCATGGTAAGATACGATTTTCTTTTCTTTGGGTGAAATAACAGCATTTTTGCGCTGGTATCCAGCAATGACAACTTCCACGGATTCCTCTAAATCCCCCTGGTTAACCACTTGACGGCCACATTTGATGGCCCGTAAAGCAGCTTCATTGATGATATTGGCCAGATCTGCTCCAGAAGCGCCAGAGGTGGCCTGGGCGATGACATGAAAATCTACCTCTGGATCCAATTTGATTTTTTTAGCATGTACCCTTAAAATGGCTTCCCGGCCTCCCAAATCAGGTAATTCCACTGGAATGCGCCGGTCAAAGCGGCCTGGTCTCAGCAAAGCTTGGTCCAGGGTTTCCGGGCGGTTGGTGGCAGCTAAAATCACCACTCCTTCTTTGCCGTCAAACCCATCCATTTCAGTAAGCAATTGATTTAGGGTTTGCTCCCTTTCGTCATTGCTGCCGAATCCAAGGCCATCACGTTTTTTACCAATGGTATCAATTTCATCAATAAAAATAATACAAGGAGCCTTATCCTGGGCTTGTTTAAATAAATCCCGTACTTTGGCGGCTCCCATACCCACAAACATTTCCACAAATTCAGAACCAGACATGGAGAAAAAAGGAACCTTAGCTTCTCCAGCCACTGCTTGGGCCAACAGGGTTTTTCCTGTGCCCGGGGGGCCCACCAGTAGGGCCCCTTTGGGCATAATGGCGCCAATGGAGCCGTATTTTTCCGGATGATGAAGGAAATCTACGATTTCTGTCAAAGCTTCCTTGGCCTCGTCTTGTCCTGCCACATCAGCAAAGGTTTTGCCTGTTTGAGAAGCCACATAAACCTTGGCATTGCTTTTCCCAAAACTCATAAAATTGCTGCCTCCCATTCTTTTTTGCATGGAGTAAAGCAATAATTGACCTAAGCCAATGAAAAGAATCAGAGGCAAAATCCAGCTAAGAACAAACCCCCATAAGGGATTATTGGGCACTTTGGAAAAGCTTATCCCAGCGGTTTGTAAGCGATTGACCAAATCAGGATCATTCATTGCTTCAGTAATAAAAATACTTTCCTTGCCGTTTTTATCAGTTTTGGTATAGCTGATTTTGGTATCCTGGACTTCCACTGTTTTGACTGCACCTTTTTCCACATCTGTTAAGAACTCACTGTAATTGACATTAGAAACCTTGGTTTGAAATAAAGGCAAAACCAAAGTGTTTAACAACAAGAGCACCCCTAGCGCTATGACATAATAATAAATGAGCGGCTTTTTAGGCGTTTTTTGTTCTTCCATCTCTTGACCTCCTTCTGGTAAAATAAACAGATTCAATGAGAAAATTCCTACCAAAGCTTAAGGAATATGCTTTTTATGTCAAAAAATTTGTATATTCTATTACAATATGTAGTATGATCCAGATTGTCAATGTATAAATGGGCTGGGGACAAAAATAAAACCATAAAAGCCTAAGAAAGCAATATGATAGAAAAATACAGCTTTGCTATAAAATTATTAAGAATTGTTTTGAAGACAAAGGGCAGTAAAAAATATATAAGAGTGGTTTTTAAAAGTAGCAATCGATAAAAATTGTATCTGTCCAAGCAAATGATTAGAAATAAATGGGGAGCCAAGCATTTTTATGATTGTATTGTTATGCATTTATTTGTATAATTATTAAATGTTATCCCCTGGATTGAAATGGTTCACGAATAGGTAGGAAACTTGATTTTGAAAAAATTGAGATAAATCATTCATTCTCTAAAGCTAAGGGCTTTGATAAATGGAAGGTAGGGGAAAGAACATTGATCCAAGTCGGTGTCATCGGGGCCACGGGATATGCAGGGGCAGAGCTGGTTCGCCTTTTGTCCCAACATGGCCAAGTGGAATTAAAGGTTTTGGCCACCAGGAGTCATGCAGGAAAACCCTTTTGGGAAGTGTATCCTCATTTGTACAACCATATTCATTTGGTATGTGAGGAAATTGATGTACCCCATTTGGCTGCCCAATGTGATGTGATCTTTACTGCTTTGCCCCACGGGCATGCCATGCCCGTGGCCCAGGAAGTGGTGCAAAAGGGAAAGAAACTGATTGATCTGGGCGCGGATTTTCGTTTTAGGCAAGTGGATATTTATGAGCAATGGTATCAAGTGGAGCATACGGCCAGGGATTTCTTGCCAGAAGCAATCTATGGGTTACCGGAATTATTCCGGGAGGAAATTAAAGGGGCACGGATTGTAGCCAATCCCGGTTGTTATCCCACCAGTGCCATTTTGGGATTAGCACCTTTATTGCAACAACAATTGGCGGATTTAAATACCATTGTCATTGATGCCAAATCCGGGGTTTCTGGAGCAGGTAGAGGGCTTTCTTTGAATACCCATTATTGTGAAATCAATGACAGCATCAAAGCTTATGGGGTAGCCACCCATCGGCATACGCCGGAAATTGAGCAAGCGTTAAGTCGTTTGAGCGGGGAAAAGGTATGTATCTCTTTTACCCCCCATCTCACACCCATGACCCGGGGGATTTTAAGCACTTGTTACATTGGTTTGCGCACTACCATGAACCAGGCAGAGTTGATGCATTTGTATCAGGAATTCTACCAAGAAGAAGCATTCGTGCAAGTGTTGCCCCAGGGAATGCTGCCCACCACCAAAGGGGTAGCTGGTTCCAACTACTGTCATATATCTCCGGTATTGGACCAACGTACTGGCCGGGTGATTGTCCTTTCAGTGATTGATAACTTAATCAAAGGGGCTGCCGGTCAGGCTGTGCAAAATATGAATTTGTTGTTTGATTTCCCGGAAAATACTGGGCTTACTATGCCGGGTATGTATCCTTAAATTTTATTTGAAATATCAAAAACAACTCATCTTCAAGAAGCTACCAATGCTTTGAAGATGGAACAATAGAGTACATGTATACATCAAGAGTAGTCAGTGTGTTTTGAGGAGTGAAAAATTGCATGGAATTTCAAATTGTGCCCAATGGCATTACAGCGCCCAAGGGCTTCTGGGCTTCCGGAGTGGAAGCGGACATTAAAACAAAACATAAAAAAGATGTGGCTTTGTTGTTTTCCCAAGAAGAGGCCCAAACAGCCGGGGTCTATACCACCAATCAGGTCAAAGCGCCGCCTTTGTTGCTGACCCAAAAAAGAGTGGCCCAGGGAACAGCCCGGGCTTTGGTGGTGAATAGCGGCAATGCCAATGTTTGTAACGGACCCCAGGGTATGAAGGATGCTTTGGCCATGGCTGAAAAGGCAGCCCAAGGGTTGGATTTACCAGCAGAATCTGTGTTGGTGGCTTCCACTGGCGTGATTGGGCAGCCTTTGCCCATGGAAAAAATTCTTCCTGGCATAGAAAAGGCTGTCAAGCATCTGAACCCCCAGGGGGGAGATGCAGCAGCAGAGGCCATTATGACCACAGATACAAAGCCTAAACAATATGCCCTTTCTTTTTCCTTGGGAGATGCGGTGATTACCATAGGAGGCATGGCCAAGGGTTCAGGGATGATTCATCCCAATATGGCCACCATGCTTTCCTTTATTACCACTGATGCGGCGGTGGAAAAGCAGTTTTTGCAGGATTGTTTACGGCAAGCAGTGGAGCAAACTTTTAACATGATCAGTGTGGATGGAGATACCAGCACCAATGACATGGTATTGGCTTTTGCCAATGGGATGGCTGGTAATGTTGTGTTACAGAAGGCCACCCCAGGGGCGGATGTATTCCAGCAAGCCATCACCCAGGTATGCATTTGGTTGGCCAAAGCAGTGGCTGCGGATGGAGAGGGGGCCACCAAATTGATTGAAGTAGAGGTGGTGAATGCCGCTACTTTGAAAGATGCCAGGTTGGTAGCCAAATCAGTGGTTTCCTCTACCTTGCTAAAAGCTGCCATATTTGGTCGGGATGCCAATTGGGGACGGGTTTTGTGCGCTGCGGGTTATTCTGGGGCTCAATTTAATCCTGATGTGATTGATATTTATATTGGCGATGAACAAGTGGCCCAACAGGGTACGGCCTTGGCTTTTCATGAAGAAAGGGCTTTGGAAATATTATCCCAGGATACAGTGAAAATATTGTTGAATCTCCATGGAGGTACAGAGCATGCCACAGCTTGGGGTTGTGATTTGACCTATGAATACGTCAGAATCAATGGAGAATATCGCACCTAAGGGACATTCCTTTGGTTTATTTGGATGGAAAATGCTATCAATGTAAAGGTTCTACAATGAGGTTGTACAATGAAAAGGAGTGGTTATCCTTGGTGATGACACCAATGGAGAAGGCCTCTATTCTGGTGGAAGCCCTTCCCTATATTAAAAAGTTTTATGGTAAAACCGTGGTCATTAAATATGGTGGGCATGCCATGATCAATGAGGAATTGAAAAAAGCGGTTTTAACTGACGTGGTATTGATGAAATATGTGGGTATGCGGCCTGTGATTGTCCATGGCGGTGGTCCGGAAATCACCAATATGCTAAAACGCTTGGGCATTCAATCCAGTTTTGTGGGGGGCTTGCGGGTTACGGACGAGATGACCATGGAAATTGCGGAAATGGTTTTGGTGGGCAAAGTAAACAAAGCCATTGTGGCCTTGCTCAATCAATACGGAGGCAGAGCTGTGGGATTATCCGGTAAGGACGCCAATTTGTTTCAAGTTGTGAAGAAGAACGGCAAAGTAAGACAGCCAGATGGTTCCTTGGAATCAGTGGATATTGGATTTGTGGGGGATATCACCAAGGTAAACCCGGATCTTGTGGATACTTTGCTGCGCAAAGGATATATTCCCGTGATTTCTCCTGTTTCCGCTGGACATGACGGGGAAAGTTACAATATCAATGCAGATGATGCTGCCGGGGCTTTATGCCAGGCTTTGGGTGCGGATAAATTAATCAATTTAACTGATGTGGAAGGAATCCTGCGGGATAAAAATGATAAGGAATCATTGATTTCCGTGATCACAGAAAGTGAAGTGCCCGGGCTTATTGAACAGGGTATCATTGACGGGGGGATGATTCCCAAGGTGGAGTGCTGTTTGGCTGCTTTGCGGGGCGGTGTGCATAGCATACACATTTTGGATGGCCGGGTGCCCCATGCAATTTTGTTGGAGATATTCACAGACAAAGGGGTAGGGACCATGGTGGTCAAGGAACAGGAAGTAAACAATACAAAGCAAAGCACGGATTAAAGTGATTGTAGAAATACTGGCAAAGGGGCGAAAGAAAAGTCAGGTCCCCAAAAAGTCCTTTCGAAAAGCACTGGATTGTTGCGGTCAGGTACTGTGTAAAGGCCAGTACGAATCATATATTTATTTTGAAAGAAATGGGGAATTGCTATGAATACCCAAGAAATTATCGCCATGGGTGATCAATATGTTATGCGTACTTACGGAAGAATTCCTTTGGCCTTGGTCAAAGGAAAAGGATCCCGGTTATGGGATGCAGAGGGAAAGGAATATCGGGATTTTGTCAGCGGTTTGGCTGTATGCGCTTTAGGCCATTGCCATCCAGCTGTAACCCAGGCCATTTGTCAGCAAGCAGAAACATTGATGCATATTTCCAATCTTTATTACATTGAACCCCAGGTGAAATTGGCCCAATTATTGGTGGAACATTCTTGCGGGGACAAAGTATTCTTTTGCAATAGTGGGGCGGAGGCCAATGAAGCAGCCATTAAATTAGCCCGTAAACATGCCAAACTGACCTTAGGGCAAGAGAAATATGAAATTATCACAGCTTTACATTCTTTTCATGGCCGCACCTTAGCCACCATAACAGCTACAGGACAGAGCAAGTACCAACAAGGTTTTGAACCTTTGCCCCAGGGCTTTCGCTATGTGCCCTTTAATGATATAAACGCTTTGCGTGAATCCATAGGCCCCCATACCTGTGCTGTGATGTTGGAACCTGTGCAAGGAGAAGGGGGCGTTCATGTTGCGGATAAAGCATATCTGGAAGGTGTAAGGGCTTTATGCGATGAGTTGGGCTTGTTGTTGATTTTTGATGAAGTACAATGTGGTTTAGGACGCACGGGAAAATTATTTGCCTATGAACACCACGGAGTGGAACCGGATATCTTTACGTTGGCCAAAGCATTGGGTGGCGGATTTCCCATTGGGGCCATGATAGGCCGGGCCAATGTATCCCCCTCTTTTGTGCCCGGGGATCATGCTTCTACCTTTGGAGGAAATCCCTTGGCCAGTGCGGCGGGATTAGCAGTACTGGAGCAGTTATTGCATCATGGGGTGGTGGAAAATGCAGCATCCGTGGGGTCCTATCTCAAAGAACAGCTGGAAAAGCTACAAGAAAAATGGGATTTCATTGTCCAAGTGCGGGGCAAAGGCCTGTTGTTGGGCATGGAATTAAGCATACCAGGGAAAGATGTGGTGGCTGGTTGTCAAGAAGCAGGGTTACTCATCAATTGTGTCAACAACAATGT